>JAZKEU010000015.1:100025-122305 GCA_040386775.1 Bdellovibrionota bacterium
GTGGTGAGAGAATATTTAGCAGACAAGTACGATGTGATCCTTGAAAAAGGAAATGACGAAAGAGGCATCAACGTAGGATTTTTGGTTAAAAAATCTCTCAACGTTAAATTCGAGCTTAAAAGTCATAAACATTTAAAATATGGAAAAGATCACGGGGTTTATCCAGCAGGTACACCTATTTTTGCCAGAGATTTACCGGTGCTTTATTTGAGACAGCAGGATGGGAGCAATTCGCGCGCAAGTGAAGATCCTGATCTGGTAGTTTTAGGTATGCATTTAAAATCCAAAAGGCCTACTGAAGGAGATTTTGAATCGACAAGTCGTAGAGAGGTAGAAATTCAAACCGCAGCTAAAATTCTACAACAAACAGAAGAGCACTACGGAGGAAAAGTTCCTGTGCTATTGGCAGGCGATCTTAATACCTACATCGAATCTAAAGAGGCCTCTGCTTTAAGAAACTCTTTTGATGACTCTTTATCTCTCATGGGTGATAGGCTTTCTTTTGGTCAAAAGGTGACTCACACGTTTCATCCTCTCGTTCCGGCTTACAATCCGTCGATGGCAGGTAGAAAATTTGAAGGTGAAGTTCAGCCTCATCAAGTCGACGTACAATATCTCAATTCTGCAATGACAAGAAGATTGCTTAAATCTTATGTCTATCATTACAAAGATCACAATGGTGAAATCAAAGTTTATTATGGCAGAAGAGGGGATCCTGCGATCTATCCAAAAACTTTTCAAGAAAGAAAGAAGAATCCGTCAGATCATATGCCAGTTGTTGCTGAATACGATATGACTAGAAAATAGCACCGCGTCTCCTATCATTTTACTTTTCGTTTGGGTCAAATCTTGCTAAATTCAATCGCATGTTTGATCAACTCTCGGATAAATTATTAGCATCGCTTAAAAAAGTACGTGGCCAAGGTTCCATCACTGAGGCCAATATCGAAGAATCTCTACGCGAGATCAAACTCAATCTCTTGGAAGCTGATGTTCATTTTAAAGTCGTAAAAAACTTTATTGAAAGAGTAAAAGCAAAAGCCATTGGGACCGAGGTTGGAAAAAACATCACCGCGGGTCAACAGTTTGTAAAGATCGTGCACGACGAATTAGTGGAACTCCTTGGTGGAACATCCACTCAGATCAACATCAAAGCTTCGCCTGCAATTATTTTCTTAGTGGGTCTTCAAGGTACGGGAAAGACCACAACGTCTGCAAAACTTGCTCTCTACATTCGAAAACAATTTCAGAAGCGTCCAGGGTTAGTGCCTGCGGACATCTATCGTCCTGCCGCTATCGATCAATTAAAGACGTTGGCGAAGAATAACAACCTTCCAGTATTTGATACTCAGGTGGGTCAAAAACCTCAAGACATTGTAAAGAACGCAAAAAAATGGGCAGAAGAAAATCAAGTCGATGTGATCATCGTAGATACGGCTGGCCGACTTCAAATTGATGAAAATTTGATGGGCGAACTTGGCGATTTAAAATCCATCATGAACCCTCACGAAGTTTTACTCGTAGTCGATGCAATGTTGGGCCAGCAATCGGTAAGTGTAGCAGAAGGCTTCCATCAGAAGTTAGGTCTTACCGGATTAGTACTCACTAAAATTGACGGGGATGCTCGTGGTGGTGCTGCGCTTTCTATTAAAGAGATGACCGGCGTTCCAATTAAATTTTTAGGTACAGGCGAAAAGACTGATGCTCTAGAAGTGTTCCATCCAGATCGCTTAGCAGGTCGAATTCTAGATATGGGCGACGTAGTTTCGCTAGTTGAGAGAGCGGCTGAGGTCATCGACCAGGAAAAAGCGTTAAAAGCTGCTAAAAGAATGGCGAGAAATGAATTCACTGTGGAGGATTTCTTAGATCAACTCCAGCAGATTAAAAAGCTCGGAAGTTTCGAAGGCATCATGAAAATGATTCCAGGAATGGGTCAAGCCATGAAAAAAATGAAGGACATGGTTCCTCCCGACAAAGAAATCAAAAAGATTGAAGCAATTATACATTCCATGACCGTTGTAGAGAGACAGAATCATAAAATTCTTAATGGTTCTAGGCGCTTAAGAATTGCAAAAGGAAGCGGAACTCAAGTGAGTGACGTGAATAAATTCATTAAACAATTCGAGCAAAGTCAAAAAATGATGTCTACTATGATGAAATTTGGCGGAAAAGGTGGCTTTCCTGGTATGGGCAGCGGCTTTAAATTTCCATTCTAAGCTCTTTATTATAAATTTTGTTTCATTTAAACCCTTCCTTGAGTAAAATATCTGTTGCAGTTCGGCTTAAAAAAAAGTAAATCCAATGGATTGATTTTTATAAATATTAAGCTAATGTTAAGAGCTTGGCTATTTATAACCAGTTATTTAACCAGTTATACTAGTGAAATGGTCACTAATTAAGGAAAAGGAATCTCAAATGGTAGTTATTCGTTTAAGCCGCATCGGATCTGTTAATAAACCTAAATATAGAGTTACAGTTGCTGACTCAAGAAGACCGACATGTGGAAAATTCATTGAAGTAGTTGGAACATACAATCCAAACCCACGTGGAAAAGAAAAAGAAGTTGAGTTGAACTTAGAAAAAGTAAACAGCTGGATTTCAAAAGGTGCTCAACCTACTGCAAGAGTAAAAAACATTATGAAACTTGCAGCGAGCGCGAAATAAAGTGAATGTGGCAGGAAGCTGCCATAGATTTTTTAATCTCGAATTAAAGATCACACCATTTTAAATCTCATCGGTGGTGTGGTAGGGCAAATTTTTAGAAGAGTAAGGGAGCAATAAATAATGGATTACACAAGCTTGAAAGATTTAGTTGAATTCATGGCTAAATCTCTAGTGGATAAGCCAGATGAAGTTTCTGTGAACGAGATGATTGGGGAGCAAACTACAGTTGTAGAACTGAAAGTAGCAAAAGAAGATCTCGGGAAAGTCATTGGTAAGCAAGGACGTACGGCTCGTTCTATGAGAACAATTTTGAACGCTGCAAGCACTAAGCTTTCAAAAAGAAGTGTTCTAGAGATCGTAGAATAAATTAAAGTCTCTAAATAACAGAGAATAAAATAAAGTTTGAAGGGGCATCACAAGCGTGGTGCCTTTTTTATTTAAAAAAAATTGTTAAGAAAAATTGGTAATTGTTAGGCAGAAAACTAAGCAATGGTGAAGATAAAAAATGGATGAAAATAAATTAGCGAATTTTGTGAGTGTTGGAAAAGTAAGAGATTCCCATGGTCTCAAAGGCGAACTCTATGTTGTTACAAATTTAGATAAAGCGCCGCCATGGTTAGAACAATTCTCTGAATTCACTTTGGAGTATAAGGCACCAAATGAAGAAGGAAAACACGAGAATCAATTAAAGAGTTTTTCTGTAAAGAGAACTCGCCCACATAAAACTGGATTCATTGTAAAGTCAGACGAGATCAACGATAGAAACGAATCTGATCTTTACAAAGGCGCCGTGTTTTATATTAAAAAAAGTTACATTGAAACTAAATCGGGTGAAGAAGTTTACTTAAAAGAAGTAGAAGGCTTTAAGGTTTACGACAAAGGAACTTTGGTTGGAATAATCGTAGGATTTTCTTCAAATACAATCCAAGATCTTCTCATTGTAAAAACTCAAAGTAGGGAAGTTGAAATTCCTTTTGTGAAGGCCTTTGTTGTAAAAATGGATGCCGCAAATAAAAAAATTGAAATGGATTTGCCAGAAGGGCTTCTTGAAATCACCGGCACTGAGGAAAATGATGAAGGCGATGAAGAGAATTGATATCATCACCTTATTTCCCGAGATGCTCCAGAGTATTTTTTCGTATGGGGTCCTTAGCCAAGGCGTAAAAAATAATATATTAGAAATCCATTATCACAATCCTCGCGATATGAGCACAGACAAGCATCGCACAGTGGATGATCGACCTTATGGTGGCGGTGAGGGAATGGTTTTGATGGCCGAGCCTCTGGCAAAAACTTTTAAAAATATTCCTAAGTCCGAAAAAACTAAATTCATCTATCTTTCTCCACAAGGTAAAAAGTTAGACTCTAAGAAATCTCAGGAACTCTCACAATACGATCAGTTGATTTTTCTCTGCGGAAGATACGAAGGGGTGGATGAAAGATTTGTGAGTCTCTATGTCGACGAAGAGCTCTCTATCGGTGATTATGTCTTGAGTGGCGGAGAGCTTCCATGTGCGATTGCCGTGGACTCCATTAGTCGCTTCTATGAAGGACTTCTGGGTAACAAAGGCTCCTTTGAAAAGGATACTTTCCAGGGTCAATTAGTAAAATATCCTCAATTTACAAGGCCCCCAGAGTTTGAAGGACTTAAGGTTCCCGAGGTTTTGACCTCTGGGAATCACAAACTGATAGAAAGCTTCCGAAAGAAGCTTTCTGTCCTAAGAACTCATTTTAAAAGACCTGACATGATGTTTTTAAGATCTGAAGATCCTAAGCACGCTAAAACCTCCCTTAGGGAGCTCGATTCAGCTTTTGAGCTCTACGAAAAACTCAGTTCCGAAGAGAGAAAAATATTGGGGTTACCTGATATTTCTACGTAATCATTATTGACTCTAAATCCAGGGACATGTTAATTATTTCGATCTCACTAAAAATGAACTTAAAGTTATTTTAAAGTTAAAGGAATCACGTATGTTAGAAACATTAAGACGCATCGCAAAATCAAGAAGTAAGGCAGCTAAATTACCGGCAGTTAGATCTGGTGACACAGTTAATGTTTTTGTAAAAGTACGTGAAGGTGAAAAAGAGAGAGTTCAGGTTTACACAGGAACTGTAATTAAAGTTCAAAACGCAGGTTCAAACAAAACATTCACGGTAAGAAAAATTTCTGACGGCATTGGAGTGGAAAGATGTTTTCCATTCGCTAGTCCGGCTTTAGAAAAAGTTGAATTGGTATCCCGCGGACAAGTAAGAAGATCAAAACTTTACTATCTAAGAAATCTTAAAGGTAAAAAAGCTAGAATCAATTCGGATCCAGTTGCAATGGAAGCCGCTCCAGCAGCAGCTGTTGATGCTACTGTGCCTAAAGCAACAAAAGAACCTAAAGAATCAAAACAAGCTAAGAAATAATTTAACTTAAATGTTTCCTCCTTTTGAATGGAAAACATTAAGCCCAAGCCCTGTCATCGGAGTCGATGAGGTGGGGCGTGGTTGCCTTGCGGGTAGAGTTTATGCTGCAGCAGTTATTCTTCAAAGTGATGAAGGAATCGAAGAATATACGGATTCCAAACTTTTGACGAAAATCCGTCGTGAGAAATTAGCCAAACACATTTTAGAGCATCATAAGGTCGGCATCGGTTTTGCTACTGTAGAGGAGATTGATAATATCAATATTCTGAAGGCAGCGTTACTTGCGATGAAAAGAGCGGTGGAACTTCTTGGAGTTTCAAATGGTCATCTTGTGGTGGATGGAACATTTAAAGTTCCGGGACTCATTCATCTCACTCAAACCACTTTGATCAAAGGGGATTTGAGGTGTGCGCCAGTTGCAGCTGCTTCGATTGTTGCAAAGGTGACTCGTGATAGATACATGGCGGAACTCTCAAATCAATATCCTCAATATGATTTTGCGAAACACAAAGGATATTCAACTCAAATCCATAAACAGAAGATTGCTGAGTTTGGCGCTTCCCCAGAACACCGTAAAACTTTTAGAGGCGTTCGAGAATACGTCTAATACCAAACATCTGCATGGTTTTTTAGCAGAGCTTCAAGTTATACGATGCTACCTCAAAAAAGGTTATACCCTTAAAAGTCATCGTCAAAAATATTTTAAAACAGAAATTGATATCGTCATGGAGTCATCCACGAAAATCATTCTTATTGAAGTGAAGTTAACGACCCATTTGGATTTTATCTTTTATCGAATGTCGCCTACTCAAAAGAAAAGACTCAAGAATGTTTTTTTAAGATTTATTCAAATCACTTCTAAAGATGTCGAGTTTCATTATGTCATTACTGACTTTAAGCAATTTCATACTTTCGAGGACTTTCTCGGTTGACACTTCAGGGGCGTTAAGAGAACACTTTATCTATGGGAATGACAAAAAAAGCCTTAGTGAGTTTAGTGACTGTAGTATTTATTTCAGGAGTTACGGTATTCCCTGTTCAAGAGGCAAAAGCTGATCCTGGTCGTGAATTTCTGATGAGTATAACCTACGGAACTTTAGCGGGAACTCTTTTAGGGACAGCATCTTTGGCCTTCACTGATAAACCCGGAGATAAACTTCAAAGGATCGCAAGAGGCGCATCTTTAGGATTGTACTTTGGTATTTTATTAGGACTTTATGTAGTGTACGGAGTCTCTGATGAGAGTGATGAGCTCAATAATATCTTACCACCTGAAGACGACTATGGATTCAAGTTACGAAATCCGATTGTCTATCCAACACTTTCTGAGAATGGAAGAATGGATGGAGCAGCTTTCAACGTTACTATATTCAAATTTTAATTAAATTTTAATTCTGGTTTAATCCTGTTTCACTTTTACCATCGAACAAGAAACTCACGTTAAGATCAAATTCCTTTTGTACATCGACTTTCTTTTCTTGAGAGAAAATAATCGCCCAACAATCTCCGGGTGGACGGAACTGCACCGTAAAGCGATAAGCTTGGAAAGCATCTTTAAGAATATTGTAAGTTGTTTCTCCGTGAAACTTTAAGTACTTTACATAAAAGCCCACTCCGGTCGTGATATCGCGAGTTTTTGAAGTCGGGTTGACGATTGTCCCATCGGAAATCAAAAAGTCTTGCGAGTAAGTGACTTGGAGATAATTCTCATCTTTGTCAAAGACCTTCACACGAGTCGCTTGGGTCGTACTTTTTTGATAAGGATAATATTTAATTAAAGAGTTGGTTTCAAACCAATCAAATCTCATGTCGAGTAAGCTCCCAATCTCTGACCACGGTTGTTTTTTTTCTGTTCCAGTTTCTCTTTTTTCTTCATGAATATCATAACTCTGATAAAGCTTGTGGCGAATGAGCTGGCGGTATTCAGGAGTTCCTTGTTCGTATCTTTTTCTCCAAATTTTATTTGATAGAGAATAGGTTACAAGATTTTTTTCATAAATTCTATCTCGATAATCAAATTGGATACTGTCGCCATCGCTCACAGGTTGATCTTTTTTAAAATTCGAATCAAACGAGTCACCTTTGAAAAAAGGGTGCTCAGGTTGTTCGTCCCAAGGAATTGTTGTGTATGTGATCTCAGGTTGAATCACGTGTTTGTAACGACTTCCACTGGGATTTTCTTCTCCAAAGATTCTACTGAAGTGAGTGTTCATTGAAAGATTAGTTCTAGCGTATCTTCTATAAGTAGAAGGATCATCGCCCAACGAGAATTGGTATCTTGTTTCTCTATAAGAAACCGAAGGTGTTAAGTTGAAAGCTTCGCCAAATCGAATCGGATATGTAACCGTAGGCTCAATATCTAGCCTTTGTCCAGTGCGAATAAGATCATTTGCAGGATCAAAAGTTCCATCCGGTGGGAGTGCAACTGGATCCGATCCGCCACTCAGATTATCATAACTGATGTTGTCTCTCGTAAAATTTGTATAATTCAAATTGATATTGAATAAGAAATCAGAATCCAAAATACGAGTAGGCATAATTGAATAATTAATTTCAGGGAATCTGTGCACAGATGTATAGTTACTCTCGAGTGGGTTGGTGTTGAGTAAGCTCCTATAGTAAGAAGTATCAATACTCCAGTGAGAATAATCCGTATTTTTTGTCAGGGAAATTCTATTTTCTAAGCTAGGTTCACCACGGCCTGCGATTTCTTTAGAAAAGTCTCTTGGGTAATAAGTGTCACTCACGGTATTGATGTCCATTCTATGAATAAATCCATAGGGCAGCTGATAATGATGTTCGTACTTTAGGAACCAACGATTGATATCTTCTCCCAATGGATTGTAAGGTGCAATTTCCGTACTTTTAGAAAAAAGTCTATCTTTCAGGAAACCAAAGTCAAATTCACCCTTACTCTCTGTTGACGAAACATAACGATAATTTAAAATCCCTTTGGTGCCTCTGTTGGTGTAATACTTGGCCGTCCACGTGGAATCTGTGTTATCGGACATCGCCCAAAAGAAGCTTTCTGATACGGTGAAACCACTCGAGTCACTGTACTGATAACTTGGGAAGAGTAAGCCTGTTTGTCTTTCGCTCTTCAGTGGCACTATCAAATACGGAAACCATAATGCAGGAACGCGACCAAAATAAATTATAGCGTTTTGGATATAGGCATAACCACCAATTTCGGCATCCACTTTCGATCCGCTGAAACTCCAAAAAGGAGGACACGTTGTACACGCGGTGTACTTTCCACGAAGCGTTTGATATTTGTCAGCTGATAATTTTTTAATTTCATCGCCTTCGAACAAAACTTGTCCGACTTGTACGAATCCTTTTTTAATGATGCCAGTGTTATCTTTGTAGTTCAGTTCAATCTCTTGAGCTTCGAGCTTGGCCTCAGGTCCCACCATACGAACATTGCCTTTGCATTGGATGTAGCCTCTTTTTGTATCGATAGAGGCTTCATCGCAACCAATATACTGACCTTGATAAATGATCTGTGCTTTTTTCTTAAGTTTAATAACTTGATTTTTTTGATCGTAACCCGTGATGGTCGCATCTTCGGCATCGAAAGTGATTCCGTCCGCTGTATTTTGAGTGCGCGCAATTGTACTGAAAAAAGTTGTTCCTACAAAAACAAACAAGACGAGCGTGGAGATAAAATATTTTTTGTACAAAGCCATTGGCTCAATTTTATCTATGAAAGAACACCAATGAGTAGCTTAAATTGAATTACGACATGACGCGGTTATTTTGTCTTAAATTCATAGACTCCATCCCAGTTCTCAGGAGGAGGATTCTGTATGTACTCTTGGCAGCGCTCGATATAAAGCTGTGTGGGAGAGTCGTCTGGAATTTTATTGAGGATTTGAAGGAAGCTCTGAAGGGCAGAATCGAAATTTCTGCTATGATATTGCTCAAATCCTTGGGCAAAAAGGTCTACGGCTTCTTTGGTTTTTGGATCTACTTTCATGTCAGAAACAAGCTCATAGATCTTTACTGGCAAAAGCTTGCCCTTAACGCGAACCCAGTCCAATTCCCTGACCGTAAAATCGGCCTTTACTTGAGCATAAGTGAATTCGCTGATGATGATCTTAGTGCCATAACTTTTATTGATCCCCTCTAAGCGAGAGGCCAAGTTTACGGCATCGCCCATAACAGTATAAGATCTCACTATGTCTGACCCCATATTACCTACGCTCATATCGCCCGTGTTTATACCAATTCCGATATCTAATGGAGGCAATTGTTCTTTAGCAAATTCTATATTGATCTCTTTTAATTTCTCTAACATTTCAAGAGCCGTTATACAGCATTTCTTGGCATGTTGTTTGTCAGATATTGGTGCCCCAAAGAAAGCCATAATCGCATCACCAATGTATTTATCAAGGGTACCGTCGTTTTTAAATACAAGTCTTGTCATAGGAGTGAGATATCTGTTGAGGAAGGCACTTAAGATCTCGGGGTCTAATTTTTCAGAGAGTGTTGTAAAGCCTCTCACATCGGAGAACATCACTGTCATGTTTTCTTTTCGTCCACCCAGCTTAATTTTTTCTGGATGAGACAGGATTTCATTTACAACGGCAGGGGATACATACTTTTGAAATGTGCCTTTTAATTCTTTCTTTTTTCTTTCTTCAGTTAAGTATTTGTAAAATGTGAGTAGAATATAAATAGTTACCGTTAAGAGAAGAGGAAAGACAACTGCAATCACAATTCCTTTCGAGAATATTGTGTATTTATCAATAAAATAAATTCCAATAAGAGCAGCAATTGCTATGACAGAACCATAGGTGGCACCAGTTCTTGCAATGCCAAGACTTAAAATTAAACCAAAGACAAAAATAAAGAGCAGCATGTAGATGGGTTCATCTGGGATATTTTTAAAGTACTGTTTTTGTAAGATATTCTCGGCAATGTTAGCGTGGGTTTCAACTCCGGGAAAGTTTTCTGCAAAAGGAGTTACTCTCAAGTCATAAATTGCAACTGCTGTGGCGCCAATGAAAATAATCTTGTCCTTCAAATACGTTTTTTTATTTACAGTTAGTTTTTTTTCTTCGCCTTTTTGGCGTTGAGTGATAATCATTTCTTCTTTGTTGTTCAGGAGTTCATTCACGCTGATATAAGCAAACATCTTTTGTGGACCAGCATAATTGATATTGATTCTACCTTCTGCATCCACGGGTATGGAATCAACAGGATCTCCAGACTCTGAATTTGTCATAGTGAGTTCACTGATCATTTTGTTATTTGGATTATTAGGATCTTGATTCAATACCGCCATAATTCCTCGGTTCTGTGCGGTGAGTACGGTTTTCAGAGCTAAGCTGGGGACGATGATATTTCCATATCTAGAAATGAGTTTTGTTCTGCGAATGTAACCATCACTGTCCTGAAATGCGTTGAAGTAAGCGAAGTGTTTTCCTTTTTTAGAAATTTCAGGAATATTCACCCAGAATCTTCCAGCATGGTTGATGGGGTTGTTTAAAGTAGAATTTTTGTAATTTTCTATCCATGTCTTAGCATTGATATCCTTCAATTCTTCATTTTGAATTTGAAAAGTGGGCCAGTTTTTTTCAATCCAATCGATAGATTGAGCATTTACCAAGAAATTCAGACACAACTTTTCTTTTGTTTCTAATATTTTTTTGCGAATTTCTTGAGGATATAGACCCGTGCTATCTTTTTCAATATCGGCACTGATCTTTGTCATAGCAGTTTTTAGAAATTCTTGAATAGAAGATGGAAGTTCTTGAGAAATTTGATCAATAGGAACAACAGGATTCTCTTGACTCTCAAGGCTTGGATATTCTGGGCTTGATTCATCAATGGCTTGGGCGCAGCCCATTTGGTAAGGAGCAAACTCATAGTTTTGATCAAAATAAATTCCTAGAACAATTTTGTCTGCAAAAGATTCAATAGATGAAGCCAGTGTAGTGTCATTATTATTCCCAGTTTCTTTTTCAGAAAAAATAATATCGAATCCAACGGACTTAACTTCATTTTTCTTTAATTCATCAACTATCTTTGCCATGACATCGCGAGACCAAGGCCAGCGGCCAAATCTTTCTATAGAATCTTCATCGATTGCTAAAATTGCAATCTGATCTGAAACCGGAGTCTCTCCACGGTTAGTCATACGAATATCAACGGACTTTTGATGTGAAATATTTAGGATATTAAGAATAGAATTATTTTCAGATTCATGTTGTGGTGTTGTATAATACTTGTAGCTTACATAAAAAATAATTGCAGTCGCTATGATCCCTAGTTTGAACGCAGATGGTGTAAAAATATTTTTTATCCAATTCAAAAATTTCATTGTTGTCGTACTCTACCTATCATCTCTTTACTGATCATCTTTCTTCTAGTTTTCTTTTTTTAAACCGTGCTTAATCTCAGTGATAAGATCATAAACTTCTCTTCTTGTAAGCTTTGTAAGGTCCTGCACTTTCTTTAGTATGTCAGAAGGTTTTAAATTTTCACGCACTAAATCGGTCAATTCATCTTTTAGATCTTCTAGGCTCATCAGTGCTTTTTCTTGGCCTGGATAAATCACAACAAATTCACCTTGAGGTTTTTTAGATTCAAAATATTCAATCATCTCGGATATGGGTTTATAAATAATTTCTTCATAATTTTTTGTTAATTCTCTTAAAACCAGACAGTTTCCTGTAAATATTTTAGAAGCATCCTTTAGATGTTCAATTAAACGGTGAGGCGACTCAAAAAATACAATCCTATCTGCTACCGAAGATTTTTCTTTAAACTCTTTTAGGCGATCAGTTGAATTTTGAGATGGAAAGCCTCCGAAGTAATGGCTTTTTCCGCCAATCGGACAAACACTTAAGGCATAGGTTAGGCTTGATGGTCCAGGTATTCCAACAACAGGAATATTATTTTCAAAGCAGAGTTTTAGAATTTGAAATCCTGGATCAGAAATATTTGGAGTTCCTGCGTCAGAAACTATGGCGATGGTTTTTCCTTTTTCTAAAAAACGAATTAACTCAGGAGCAGAGCCTTTCTCGTTATGTTCATGATAGGCAATTACATTTTGAGTTGTAAGGCCCAATTCACTTGAGAGTTCTTTGAAGGTACGCGTGTCTTCTGCGGCGATATAATCAGCCAGCCTAAGGACTGTTTTGGCGTGCTCACTAATATCATTGGGATTTCCGATTGGAAGGGCAACAATATAGAGTGTTCCGGGATTGAGAGACGAATTCTGGTCCTTGTTCATATTGTGAGCCTCTTCATTCAAGTGATAGAATTTAATACATATAATAAACAATAACAAGATTGATAGGCGAGGTCAAAAAATGAGAGCTGAAATTACTAAAAATGGCGAGATAACTATTGTTAGTCTGGAAGGTCAAATCAGCTTTGATACGATTACTCCGTTCCGAGACCATTGTATGACAAAATTAAAAGGAGCAAAAGTAGTTTTTGATCTTGGCCAGTTGAACTTTGTAGGATCCATCGGAATCACATCATTTTTTGAAATAATCAAAGACGTTGTTGAAATGAAAACGCTAGAGCCTAAGTTTTGTAATGTGAAGTCAGAGTTCCACAAGCTTTTCACGGCGTGGTTCTCTAACAACGTAGAAATTTACGAACAAAAAGAACACGCTATTTATGCCTTCCAAAATCCATCAGCAGCAGCTGTAAATCAAACAAATGATGCGAAAACACCAATTCGCGTTCCGCAATTCAAATTGATTCAAGAAGAGTGGTTCGATGGTAGATCTACAAAAGATTACAGCGAAGATTCGGAAGATTAAGAATTGCTCTGAATATCTCCAAATTCAGAAATCAATTCACCTGATTCATTTTTAGAAGTTTCCTCAAACTCAATATTTGATATTTGCGATTGATGAGAATGTCCTGTTTGAATCTCAGATAGTAAATTTTGAATCTTATTCAATAAATCTTTTTGTCCGGCCTTAGTTTGTTCAGTTTGAGCAAAAGAAATCGGCTCTGCAGGAATTTTATTGAATCTCACTTGGAAGGCCTGAAGCTTTCTTTTAAATTCTTCTTCCGCAACTAAAAGTTTTTGCTCAAGGAATTCTGCCTTTTTACGGCTTTCGAGTAAGCTTTGAGAAAGTTCTTTATTGATTTGATCTTGAGCAGTGTTCTTTTTATTCAATTCATCCATTTTGATTGTGTTGTCCTGATAGATGAGTTGCATGCTTTGAAGTTGATCGTTCATTTGACGATTTTCAGTTTCAAACATAGCTTTTTGCTCTGATACTTTTGCGTACTGGCCAGAAATTTCTCTCAATTGAATTTCAAGAGTTGTGAGCTTATTGTTGTCCAGAGTTTTTTGCTGAATGAATTCTTGAGAAATTTGCTCAAATTCATTTTTAAGATCTGTGTATTTTCTCTCAAAGAAGATAGATTTATTACTTAATGCAGCTTCGTTTTCTTTTAGAGCTTCAAGGCTTGTTTTATATTCTACGTTTTGTGATTGAAGAGATGCGGTTTCAATTTTTAGAGTTTCAAATTCTTTAGAAATTTCTTGAAAGCGAATATCATGATATTGAGTGAGATCCATTTGCGTGCGCTCATTTTGAACGTTGATAGCTTGGATGCGATCAAGAGCATCGGAGTATTTTTTCTTTAAATCTGTAATGAACTCTAATTGCTTTATGCCTTGTTCATTCAAAACTAAAATTTGATTTTTAAGGTTTACGATTTCAGCTTTTAAATTCGTAATAAAAGGACGTACAAAGGCTTTAATTCTTTTTCTGTACTGAAGATAACGGTGAAGTCTATAGCTGATCTTTTGAATGTAATTCACTTTATCTTGATATGCGGAATAGAGTTCTGCAAAGCGTTTTTCTACAGCAGAAGTTTGTTCATACAATTTTTGGTTTTCAAATTCGAGGTGTTTATTTTTTTCGACATTTACAGACGATTGATCCTTCAAGATATCGTACTGGCTTGCGATAGAGTGATAGATCTCTTCTTGGGAATCAATTTTTTGTTCTAATTCTATGTTTCTTTTTAATGAAACGGTAAGTCTCGCCATCAGGTCTTGGTTTTGGCTTAAAAGAGTTTGCATTGCTCTGGATTTACTTGTTTCAAACGAAGGTTGTGGAATTTGATTTGGAAGAGGAATATTTTCGAAGCTACTAGAAGAATATTCTATTGGTTCAAAATTGTTCGATGCGAGATCGCCAAATTCAAAGTCATTTGAATCGTTTTTATCTTGATCTGTCTTATCAGGATTTATCCGATTATATTGGTCGAGTCTTGAATCCATTCAATATCCCCCCTCATATTCTCATTCTGATACAGGAGTTGTATGAAAGTCGAGAAAAAGATTTAATCTTTTTAGGACTAAGATCCGATCTAGTTAGTATGAATGAAGCTAAAAAACTCGACCTTGATGAAAGTCTAGCTGATGTCTCTGCAGGTGTAGACATTAAGAGCCAAGAGGATCTGGAACTAAAACTTTCAGAGAATATCAGTGGTCGTCTAGATGGCTTACGATATACGATTTTGAGTTTGGTAGTAGAGGGTAGGTATGACACAGCCATCGCCGAGATCAGCTTCTACGCAAACTCAGAGCAAAAACTTCAAGTCTTTAGAACAAAAGCTCAAAGGTATTTGAATCACTGTGAAGAGCTTATTCGTGCAGTAGAGTCCAAAATTAAATTCTGTCAAACGAGAACTATCACTCGCTCTCAGAAGCACCAGCTCTATTTGATGGTGATGAAGCACTTCCATGAGCTCACAGACTCGCTCAAAAAAATTGAAAGAATAGAAAATGATATTCGTGTGAATGACTTAAAATCCACAGTATGGGTACTTAAAGCCTTTATTATGTGTCTTGGTACTCTCATTATGTTTAGTATGGTGAAAGAGGCCATCCAGGGTATGAAAATGCCTCTTATGGTTGTAGTGAACGATTCAGTTGAATTTATTTTTCAATTGATCGGGATGTGATTACTTGTGAAGCTTGGTGTAAAGCTCTTCGAGAACCGCAATAACATGTCCTGCTGAAAGCTTTTTGCCATTCACAAAAACTGCGGGAGTTCCTTCCACCTTTGCTTCTTGTCCCATCTTAGCCTGGGCCGTGATGAACTGAGTAGCTTCATCGGACTGGATACAAGTACTGAGAGCTGAATGATCTAAGCTTAAATCGGAAGACATTTTTTCAAAATTTGAGTTTTGCTCAGTGCCAAAGCGATCAAAAATCCATCCGTGGGCTTTCCAGCCTTTACCTTGCTTCTCTGAGCAGTAAACTGCTTTGGCAAGAACACATCTCTTGCCACCATTGCCTCCGGATCCTAGTGCTGGGTTGCAGGCACTGTCTAAAGGAAAACTAAAAAACTGAAGTTGGATATCAGGTCTTGAGTTCACAAAGGAGTGAAGATTATGAGAAGCGTTTTTACAGTGGACGCATTCAAAGTCGGCAAATTCAATAATTGTGAATTTTGGAGTTTCTGATCCTTCTTTGAGCATAGGTGTTCCAAATTTTTGTTCAGGAGCTCTTTCCCATTCACCAATCACTTCAACTAGCATGTGGGAGCTTTTTTGTTTAAATCCTCTTGAGCCCATGTCATGACTAATGAAAGCAACTGCCGGAATGGCAATGATAGATACAAGAACATAAACGAGCCCTGTTTCTCCAGACTTAAGGAGGTCTTTAAAATCTTCTTTTGTTGGGATAAACGAAACTTCTTTATAACGAGCAAGCACCATAAAGTTTAAAATAGACAAAACATAGAGAGTCATACAGAAAATGCAGTAAGTGCTCATCATCGTGAAAGCAATGATTCCCATCACTGCAGAAGCAACAAGCGAAATTAGAGAGAATAATTTTATGAATCGAAAGATTGAAGGTTGTTTGCCTGGGGAAGTAACAGCCAAAGAGAACAAAAATAAGAAGGCTATATGAAACGCCATTCCCCAAGTTGCGAGAGGAAGCCCTGCAAAGTAAGAGTAAGGACTTATTGAAACGGATTCACAATTCAGAGTTTCGCTCACCGAGCACAGAGACTTTGCTCCTTCAAACCCATATCTAAATTCGTAGTGTGTATTCATGAGGTAGATGTGAAGCAAGAATGATACTAAAACTAGAATAAATGAGACTTTTAATTTCATGGAATTTCCTCTCTCCTGCTATCGCATTAACTAAAGCGTAATTAGAAATCAGTTTTATATTGAAATCAAATGCTTTTTGGGTGGAAAATAGACAGATGCATCTAGTATATATAGCTGAAACATTTCTAAAGCTTGATAACAACAAAGAATCTGTCAAGACTTCCAAAATTGCTATGAAAGCTCTGTTTTATGATGAACAAACCAAATCCTGGGCTAATCCCTTTGAAATGGATCAACGAACAAAGTTGGATTATCTTTTGAACCTCAATGAATTTAACGAACGAAAGTGGATTTTGCTTAAAAAGAATACTTCACAGAGAGACAATCAGAGAGAAAATGAAAAGTACGAGCAAAAAGGGCCGTACTCCTCTCGTGAAATCTTTGATATGATCACACAATCGGCAGTTCGCCTCAGAGATCCAATCTGGAAAGAGGGCATGACCAAATGGGAATCGATCAAAGAGGTTCAAACCTTTAGAGTGTTAGAAAATCTATCAACTCCTCATGAAACGGACGTTGCTGATATTTTGAGTAGTGTGATGATGTATGATTCTGAGATGCGTCGAGTCGAAGAGAAAAACTCTAGTCCTCTTGATTCTGACGAAGTATTTATGATTCTTGACGACAAATAAAGGCAAACATGATCGATATCTTAAAGGCTCAACTTTCTTTAGAACTGGCAAATGGAATTCAACTTCCAAAAGAACAAATTTATCAATTGCTAGAAAATCCAAAAAGTATTGAGCACGGGCACTTAGCGTTTCCAGTTTTTATGCTGGCAAAAGAACTCAAAAAAGCTCCACCTCTTATTGCTCAAGAATTAAAGGCAAAATTTGATGGAAAAATTTCTCATGTAGAGCAAATTACCGCGGTGGGTGGATATCTCAATTTCACCTTTGATCTTATATACCTTCAAAATCTTTTATCTCACGCCGTTGCCGACTCTGCTTCGGGCAAAGTGCGCTTAGGTTATCAGAAGCCAAAAGCCGAACGAGTAGTTATTGATTATTCCTCGCCCAACGTAGCAAAGCCCATGAGCATCGGTCATTTGAGAGCAACAATGATTGGGCAAGCCGTGAGAAACTTAGCCGAATCTCAAGGTTATCAAGTCACAGGATTGAATTATCTGGGTGATTGGGGGGTGCAGTTCGGAAAGTTAGCTTACGCTTATTCTGAATGGGAAGGTGGAAAAAATAAAAACTACGATTTCACGCAAAAACCCTTCGAAGCACTTTACCAGCTCTACGTGGATTTTCACAAAGCTGCCGAAGAAAATCCAGAATTGGACGCCAAGGGTTCGCTTACTTTTAAGCGGTTAGAAGAAGGCGATAAAGAGATCGAAAAAATATGGAAAATGTTTTTAGACATTTCTCTCAATGAGTACAAACGCATTTACGGGCTTCTCAATGTGAACTTTGATCTTATTCAAGGAGAGTCTTTCTATAACGATAAGCTTGAATCTACAGTAGAGCTCATCAATAAAAAAGGTCTTCTCACAGAAAGTGATGGAGCCCAGGTTGTTTTCTTAGATGATGATATGCCTCCTTGTATTATTAAAAAATCCGATGGTGCTTCCCTCTATGCCACTCGCGATATTGCTAGTGCTATTCATAGGCATGATGGAATGAAAGGCGATCACTTGTTGTATGTTGTAGGGGTGGATCAGAATCTTCACTTTAGACAAGTTTTCAAAGTTCTAGAAAAAATGGGTTATGATTGGGCCAAGAATTGCCATCATGTCGCTTTTGGAATGTACCGATTTAAAGACATCGGAAAAATGTCGACTCGCAAAGGAAATGTTATTTTTATGGATGATGTTTTAAATAAGTCCATTGAGCTTGCAGAAAAAATCATCGAAGAAAAAAATCCAGATCTTTCTGATAAAAAATTAATCGCTCAGCAGGTCGGTGTGGGTGCCATTGTTTTTAATGATCTCTCTTCAGACCGCATAAAGAATGTGGATTTTGATTGGGATAGAGTTTTAGATTTCGAAGGGGACAGTGGTCCTTATGTGCAATACTGTGCTGTGAGATGTAAGAGCATTTTAAGAAAGTTTGAAGGTAGAATTCCAGTGGACACAGAAGTTCCTCTTGTGTCTTCAGAAGAAAAAACATTGGTAAAGCAACTCCTTCTATATCCTGAAATTTTATCGATTTCTTATAAAAATTTTAAACCAAGTTTTCTTGCTCAATACCTTTTGGAAGTGTGTAAGGCCTTTGGCTCGTTCTATACTCACAACAAAATCCTGGACGATAATCTAGATGAGAAAACGAAGCTCGCACGTCTCAGGTTGGTACAGTGTACTGAAACCCTATTAACTGAAGGTTTAAGAACTTTGGGTATTCAAAGTCCACAGAAAATGTAACCTAAAGACATAAAAACTCTTCTCTTTTCTCTCAATAGAACCTCTGGGACTACCGATATATCTATTGATGAGTACTCGATTATTTGCATTTTTTATTTTACTGATGCTGTTTGGAATTCAAACCGTTTTCTTTTCATTCAAGAACGAATTGGATGGAAAACAAGAATTAGAGTTTGAAATTGCAAGCTTGAGAAAAGAAATTGAGCGCGAGAAGGCAAAAACAGAAATTGCGCACTACGAACTTGATTCTTTTAAGCAAAAAGTAGCAATGGTATTGCCTCAAAATATTCCACAGCAGGATTATTCAGTTCGTAACATCGCTAGTATCGTGAGCGAAACAAAGCCTCTTGATATTAAAGCCAAGCTACAATTCTCTTTGATTAAAAAAACCTACTTAAAAAATGAATTTGCTAAAGCAGCAATTGATCTTAAGGATTACACAAAGACTTACCCAGAATCTCCGTTTGTATTGGAAGCTTATTATCTTCTAACAATGAGCTACTACAAATCCTCACAGCTTGAGAGTGCAATGAAAACTGTCGACATTCTGGTGGAACAATTCCCAGACAGTGAAATGACAGGATTGGGTCTTTTAGTCATGGGAGATATCTTGCGTAAGCAAGAAAGATACGACGATGCTACAGAGATTTATAAAACAGTTAAGAAGAACTTCTCATACCCGGAGCTTCAAAAACAAGCTGACGCAAAATTGGAAGCTAATAAGATATGAAGTTTTTAAACGTACTTTTTTTTATCTTGGCCTTCACACTAGAAGTGAGAGTACGTGCCTCTGAAGTAGTCTTGAAAAAAATTATAGAAACCCCGGATCACTGCCTAGAAGAAACTGGATACTGCATTATCAAAAATCTAGATAAAAAATATTCTTACAAAGGCGAGAGTTTTACTTTGTCTCTGACTCCAGAGTCCATAGTCGTAAGACACAAACAAAGAGAATTTTCTTTTGTCAAAGGTCAAGTTTATATAAAGGCCGACACCAAGGTAACTTTCGAGATTCCTTACGGAACCATTGAAGTGGAGTCGGATTCACAAGTTCTTTTGGAAAAATATGAAGACAAGGTGACGATCCAAACAATATTTGGAAAGGCTTTCCTGAAGCCCCTTGGTGAGAAGAAGCCCATTCTTGTTATGGCGGGGCATGAAAATTACATTTCCCAAGTTGGTGAGAATTTTAAGGCACAAACAGGGATTCCGAAGCCCATCATCATAGAGCCACTTCTTAAGGCATGGGCTTATCATGTAGAGATTAAAAAAGAAAAATTTTTAGAAGATGTTGAGGTTTTTAAATCCATCCATGAAAAGGCCGTCCAAGAGCTATCGATTTTGAATGAGCAGATTGCAAGCCGTGAAATTGCATCCGTAAAGGCAGAAAAATTAGCCCATGAAGAGCGGGCAAAAAAAGCTAAAGAGCAAAAAGAAAAGATGCAAAACATTTACTATCAACGTCTCTTAAGTGAATAAAATCCCTTAAACTGAAGCATAATTCACACACCTTTCCCTGTTATTTTTCTATAGCTATATTCTTCTCAACTGAGCGCTTGAAAAATGCCACTGGTTTCAGTAACTAAGCGTCGGTAGTCTTTTACACGATTTTGTATGTAAAATATTCAATTGCAATATGGCAAATACCTTTTAGAGTCCTTTCCAAAGTGGCGTTTTTCAAAAGAAAAAATGCAAATGCGTGGGGAAAAACTTAGGGGTTTATGTTCGATAAATACATTGTTCTGAAAAGAACAACATTCTTTATTTTACTTAATTTTTTGATACTTGGTGTGTCTAATCTGGCACATGCAGTTGCTGATTTTGGTAATCCCGGAGTTCTTCCTGTCGGGAGACATCAAGTCACCTTCCGCTTTGGTCAAGTTTCTGAAATTCAAGATAAGTTCAGTGATTCGGGTAAACTTCAAAGTCCGGGTCGGATGAATAAAAGATTCGACAATGCTTTTTTAATGACACAAGCAGAGTTCAAAGCTTTTGCAAAGATTATCGATAATCAGATTTTAAATAGGGATGTGTCTTCAGAAGTAGATTTAGGAGCTGCTGAGTTTAAGGGCAATGCAAGTGTCGATTATTTTGCTCCTCAAATTGCAAGAGGAATTACTTCTATTTGGAGTATTGGAGTTGCTGTTCCTTTTGTACGATACAGATCTGATATCGCGGTGATGAATACAGGTATAAATACATTTGAACGCATTGGTCCCACTGTTGTCAGCGCTGAGCAATCGCCAAATCTTGATCCAAAGATTGGCAGACAGATAAAGGCAATGATTGCAGGCCCTAGAGCTATTATTACAAATAAGCTTGAAGATCAAAATTACAAACCTATTTCCGGCCGAGATGAACAATTTGTTGGTGATGTTGTTCTGGGAAGTTCTCTTAAACTTTATGATTCAAAAGTAGTAGATTTTTACTTACTACATCAGCTGACATTGCCCACGGGCCCAAAAGATGATGCCGATGATTTACTGGATTTAAATATCTTTGGAAAAACACAACTACAGACAGTTTTGTTTACTAATATTGATATCGCAAGATGGCTAGAGCTTGGAATTGGTGTGAGCTACAATTGGGGAATCGAGAACGATATTGAAAAGCGTGTTCCTGCCTTTGAAGGTGATGATATTCCAGCTGCTTCAACCAAGGAAACTTTGGCTAAGGACCCGGGTGATGCTATCGGTGCTCAAATTTATTCCTTGGCTAAGCTCAGTGATTATTATCATCTTGGGTTAGGTTATGAGATGAGCCGTCAACAGGCAGATGACTATTCTGGAAGTAGAAATTCAAGATATGATTTGTTAGAAAAGAATACTGATAAAGCCTCAGGAATTGCCAAATTCAAATTCACATACTCCGCTGTAGATGGATTTTTGAGAGGCCAAGAAAAGATTCCTTATTCGGTAACATATGCATTTGCGGATCACCTCTACGGGAAAAATGTTGAACGTGAATTGACTCATGAAGTGTTGTTAAAGTTTTATTTCTAGGAGAAACCATTTGAGAAAATATTTTTGTAACATAACATTTTTATTTGGCTTAACAACTTTGGTAACATCATGTTCTCCAAAATCAGAAAATACTGAATTTAAAGATTTACGTAAAGTTCAGTATAGTTATGAAGCTCGCAATCAAGATGCACAAATAATTCCTAATTCTGCAAATCAATTTCATCTTCAAAGTGTTTTAGGAATCGAGAAGGCAAAATCACAAAATACACCGATTGCTGATGATAGCGTAGAAATTTTTAGACTTGCGGAGGAAGCTCTTGAGCTGGGCGATATGCATGCGGGTTTCGAACGAAACCAATACAAAAAATTTGGCCATGATGTCTTACGCTTGTTTTATCAATCTAAAGAAAACGCTACGCAATTCGATAAAGGTAGCACAATGTATTTACCTGCGGCCTTAGGATTTGAAGGAGAGAGAATCAAAGCTCTTTTTCAAGGGATTAGTACAACCGAGAATATAAAGGGTGCGCAGGCCACGTTTAAATCTCATCATATCCTATGGCCAGTCAATCAGCCAACGTTACGACCTATTGAATTTATTAAAAGCATTAAGAGTTATTTGCTAGGTGTGGCTCCATCTTTTGAAAAAAACGGTGTGAGCAAATCGTTTGTAAGAACTTTTTCTAGTCAATTGAGCAGAGACTATATTCATGCCTTAGATAAGGCAGAAGTGAATCTTACGAATATTGGCCCAGATCAAAAAT
>JAZKEU010000015.1:122315-129466 GCA_040386775.1 Bdellovibrionota bacterium
CTCCCCTTCGTGGAGGGGGAGGTCGGGAGGGGGTTAAGTTTCATCCCTAAAGAAGCAGTAGATACTTTGGCCGGGAGCTTAGTAAAAGCCAAGCAGTATGCAGATCTTATTGAGAAGAAACATTCTTCAGGTTTAGATCATACTCCAAGATTGGTCCAAGTCATTGCGAGCATTTGGCTAGATCTGAATCTCCATCAAAGAGAAAAGTATATTAAGCCTGCAAATTTAATGCTGTATAACTCGCTTAATGATTTTTCAGATAAAATGCTTTTGTGGTTAGCGGGTAGATATGAGCTTACGGCTACAGATACAGAATTTTATTTGGGTTGGGTAACTAAATCAATGTTTGTGGATAAGTTGAATGTCAGTTGTCATCCTGATGTTTACAAAAAATTGATAACTTGGATGCAGTTTGATCAGAGCCAAAAGGCAAAGTTTAAACAAGAAAGCACAAGTTTGTTCAATATTTTTTCTCGTTATTCGAATGAGGAAATTAAGTCTGATATATTGAGTATTTATTCCGAAAATGAGTTTAATGTTCCATTGACAGACATTATGAGTACTCCAGGGAAAAAATTCGTTTCTGAAATTAAAGCAGTATGTTTAGACGGTATTCAAATCAATTTGGACAAATCTATTAATGCATACTTGCTTACAGAGCTTGATATTCAAATCCGCAATTGGGGATCGATGATTGAGACTGTAGTAGCAGATAAAACTATAAAAAATCTTGAGGACATTGCAACAGCTACAGAATCAAATGATAAATTCAAACAGTTTTTTGATAAAATGGCCGGACCGGTTATGGAAAATCTGCTATTCAGCACAGGCCCAATCCATGGAATAGAAAACTCAAAAGTACAATTATTTGTAGATTCGGAAAATCAATTCAGCACAAAAAGAACTAATTCTATAGATTTTGAAACTGGCGCTGAGGTTTTGGGTGCAAGTTTGGCAGCTCAATATCGCCGACTTTTAGGGCTTCCTGAATTTGAGAAAAAAGCTCTGAACAGCAAAGAGTACTACCGTGAGGTGTTCTCTCAAATTAACAAAATGCTTTCGATGATTGGTTTTAGAACAATGGACCATGAACTGAGGCCTTCGCTTCATAAAAAAATTTCTCAAGACAGAAATGAGCATCTTAGTGAGCTCGATGTTTATAAATATGAATGTAGCTCTAAGAAAGTAGAAGCTCAGAAAATTAAAAAAGAAAAATATGAAGGAGCAATTGCTCGTAAGGAAAAGCCAAGTCCTGATGATTTTGTAGATCGTAGAGAGGATTGTATCGGCTCTGAAGGTTATATTGAAACGTTGTTCGCAATTCCAGATCAGTTAAAGATGAACGGAGTCTTTGCTCCAGGAGAAGGATCAAGGCATTCTTCTATTCGTGCTCAATCGGAAATCATTCGTGGAGCGGCCTTTATGCTTCAATATTTTAATGACTGGAGAGGGCCAAATGATTTTGATGCAGGAATGGGCAAGGAAACTTACAGTGATATAAGTATTTTTCCAAAGAGTGCCTTAGTGAATTTGGCCGTTGCAACTATGACGACTCCAATTCGCGGCTTACAAAAAGAAAATTCTTCGCTGAAATTATTCAATATGATGGGTGGAGAAATTGAAGGATGGGCTAAAAATGGAATCCCTGATCCAAGCCATAAGGATCCATCAAAGCCTATGGATCCCACACAGCAGATCATTCAGGCTGCCGTGGTGGACTTGTTGTCTACGGGCCCTTCATCAGTTGTTAAAACAGAAGACCTCGCATATTTTATGGTGGCAGTAGACGAATTTTTGAAGGCAACTGACGGTATTGAGCAAACACATGCTTCGGTGATCAACCCTCCACAAAAAACCGTTAAAGAAAACATGGAAGCTATTATCAAAGGAAGAAGACTGCTGAAGATGATGATGTTTGCTATGTCAAATTTTATGGTGACACGATTGCAGGACAAGGATGGCGGTTTTTGGTCTGAATACGACTTGGAGGCAAAGCAAGTTAAGAAGTCAGAAAGATCATTAGAGGTACAGCTGGCAGTTATTAATGCTTTGATTAGAGTTTATCAGCAGTGGGGCAGCGAAGCCGCACTGGTAGCGAGTGTTGAAAGTTATTATTTTATGAATCAAAAGCTCTGGAACGAGGAAACGTCTTTCTATAGAGCGGACGAGAGTGTTGCTAGCACAAAAATTAAGCCTTACCTTTATTTAAAGACAGTAAAGAACTTGAGTAAAATTGAGCCTTATCTCAATAACTCAAATAGTGCGCTCCAAGCCAAGACTATGTTTGACTACTATTCAAAAGAATTCCTAAAATGGAATCAGTCATCAAAACCAATGTCGGTTCGACTGAATTAGTAGGTCTTATGAAATACATCGCAGCAGCTGTCGCAGGATTATTGGTTTTCTCAGGATTAATTCTTTCAACTTGTGAAAAAAGAAAGACAGATGTCTACGCAGTGGTGAATGGCTACGACGTCAAGGCTCTTGATTTTGTCACTGAAGAAAATAAAAATGATGAAGAAAAAAAGAAGCTAGATTTAAAAGCTTTTATTCAGAAAAAAGTAATTCAAATTGAGGCAGAAAAACTTCAAACTACCGAAACCGAACTTTTTAGTCTTTTTGAATCCCTTAAAACAAGAAATATCGATCCTAAGGACATTGAGAAGATCTTTAAAGAGGAGTTTAAGGACCAAACTCTAGCTGGTGGCCAGATGAAAAACATGTTGGATGCCGTTAGAGAAAAACAGTACGATTTGGCGCGCAAAAGATATATCAACGAACTCTTTGAGAGATCTACAATCCTTCTGGTTGATGATGACGGTGTATTTCATTCCTACAAACCAAGGCTCAACTAAGGTCTATTTTTAGACTGAAATTCTAGCCTATTTTCAAAGCATTGATGAGTGAACCCTTCTCCAATGATATTCTATAGATGGAAAGATTAATCTTTGTTAATCTTTCTATAGGAGAGAAGGGCTATGGCTACGTCATCTGTTGATAAAGACAGAAAATCAGAAAATGCAAGTCGCACGCGCGAGCAAGCGAAAAAGCAAGAAGCTGAGTTAAAGAAAAAGCATGCAGCTGAAGTGAATAAGCTTCAGAAAGTGCATGGTGAGAAAGTTCGTGAACTTCAAAAAAATCATGAACAGCAATTGGAGTCTGTAAGAACCCGTGGGCAAGATCAACTTTCAGAAAAAGATAAAAAATATCAAAGTCAGATTGATAAAATTAAAAATACGCACACACAAGCCACAAAAAATTCAGCGCAAAACTATGACCGCCAAGTTAGGCAAATTCAAGATAATCACAAGGGTGAGTTGAATAAAACTGAGCAAGTTCATGAATCAAAATTGAATTCACTTTCTACAAATTATGAAAATGACACAAAAAAGAAAGAAGAAAATTTCACTAGAGCAGTGGATGATATGAGAGAAGATCAATCTGATGCTTTAGAAAATCAAAGAGAAAAATTGGAATCAAGATATACAAAAGATTCGAATATCGTGAAAGATACGCAAGACTCAAAGATCAATGATTTAACAAGCCAGCTTCAAAATACTCGTGAACAAAAAAATGCTGAGATTAAAGGTTTGAAAGTTCAAAACATGGTTGATCGAGAAGAAATGGGGGCTGACAAGTTAAGCTTGATCACTCAAGAAAGAAAAACTCAAAATTTGCATCAAGAAAATATGCGTGATCAATACGGAAAAAATCTTGATGAATTGAGAGAAAAGTACTCTAGATACAACAATGAATCCAGCACAGGTCGTTCTGTAGAGCTAGAAAATATGAAGGTCATTGCTGAAGAGAGAAATAGAGAGCAAGTGGGAACTCTTGAGCGTCGAATTCGTGAATTGAATACCAATAATGACAATGAAAGATTCAAGACCACAACTGTTCACCGAGAAGAAAAGAAAGAGTACTTGAATGCGACAAAAGAAGCTTTGGAAAAAGCTGAGTTTCAAAGATCACAAGTTTACGATGCTGCCAATGCAAGAACCTCAACGGAGATCAAGGACATCACCAATAGAAATGCTGAGACTCTAGATCGCCAAGGGAAATACTATAAGGGTCGCATTGGTGAGATGGAGCTCAAGTATGATGAGTCTATTAATAATCAAGTGAAGACCTTGGAAATCGAAAATAAAGAGGACAAACAAAAGTCGATGATTCGCCAAGATAAGATGACCTATCTTATGAATAAAGAAAAGAATGATATGGAAGGGTACTATAAGGAACTTCTAAATGAAAAAGATCGTATTCATAAGGATGACATGACAACTCAAAGAATGGCCATGCTTAAAGAAAGAAACGAAGTGGTTTCAAAGCTTGAAGGCCGCATTAGAGAAACAGATGCCAAGGGTACAGAGAAGATAAATCAGCTGGTCATGAGATACGAAAAAGAAATCGGTCTTATGAAAGACGAACATAAAATGGAAAAGAAGAGACTGACCGATAATAACGCACGCCGTATGGATGAAATGGAGAAAACTCACAGATTCCAAATGGAAAGTGATAAAGTTTCAGCGAAGTCTCGCGAAGACCAATTGAAAGAAAAATTCGAAAGAAATATCTCTCAGATGGAAATTAAACACGATGAAGAAAAAATTAGGATGGCGACAGTTTTAAAAAGGTAGTACTTGCCCCAGCAAGTACTGTAAGCCAGATAAGACTGAAAATACACACCATAGAAAGTAAACAAAATGCTCGCTGATCGACGCGTTAAGATAGTATCAACATTAGGCCCAGCTTCAAATACACCGCAGATGATTGAAAATCTCATCCGTGCAGGCGTTAACGTCTTTAGGCTGAATTTTTCTCATTCTAGCCATGAAGAACACTTCAAGGTATTCACTCATATCCGAGCACTATCAAAAAAACTCAATGCTCCGGTAACAATCCTTCAGGATTTACAAGGTCCAAAGATCAGAGTGGGGAAATTGAAAGAACCTATTTTAAATCTAGAAGATGGCAAAGAGATCACGCTGACAACGGAAGAAGTTCTTGGTGATGAAAAAAGAATTTCTATCGACTATAAAAAACTTCACGAATTTGCTAAACCAGGGATGAAAGTCCTTTTGGATGATGGTTTGATTGAAATGGTCATTGTCTCTGTAAAAGGAAAAGACATTCATTGTAAGATTATTTTTGGAGGCGAGCTTAAAGAAAGAAAAGGTGTAAACATTCCTGGTGCTCAACTCGATATCGAGTGTATGACTGAAAAAGATTTTAAGGATCTGGAATTTGGAATTAAAAACGAAGTGGATTACATCGCTTTGAGTTTTGTTCGTCACGAAGACGATATTGTAAAATTAAGAAAAATTTTAGAAGAAAGAAATTCGAAAGCTAGAATCGTTGCAAAAATTGAAATGCTTGAGGCTTTAACTCGGCTTGAGCAAATCATTCATAAGAGTGATGCTGTCATGGTTGCTAGAGGGGACTTGGCCGTTGAGGTGGGGCAAACTCAGCTGGCACAAACCCAAAAAAGTATTATCCAGCTATCCAATAGTTTAGGAAAGCCTGTAATTACTGCGACACAAATGCTTGAAAGTATGACAAAAAATCCAAGGCCAACAAGAGCTGAGGTGACAGATGTTTCTAATGCAGTTCTAGATGGCTCAGATGCTTTGATGCTATCTGCAGAAACTGCGAGTGGAAAGTATCCTGTTCGCTGTGTGCAAACGATGCACGAAGTGATCGTGGAGGTTGAAAGAACAATCCAGCATTATTATAATTTAAATGTGAATGCAGAATTCTTAAGTGTGGCCGAAGCAATTGCTGCGAGTGCGTGTTTAACTGCACTAAAACTCAATGCAAAAGCGATTATATGTCTTACAACATCAGGAAAGACCGCGCGTCTAATAGCTTCCTTTAGGCCGAAAGCGCAGATCTTTGCAGCAACCCATGTCGTAGATGTTTTGAATAAATTAGAGCTCATTTGGGGAATCCAAACGCTAACTGTAGATCCTTATGAAAGTTCAGAGGGCGCGCTCCAGCAGATTGAAGCCATTCTTTTGAGTTTTAATCTGGTTGAGCCTGGCGACAAAATTATTTTAACACTAGGTATTCCTGTTCCAGAAAGAGGAACGACAAACTCTCTTAGAGTGCATACAGTTCAGGGTAATAATTTAAAGCCAATCGAAGATTTACCATTGAGGTTTAAGTAATGGCAGATGTATCAAAGAAGCTTGAAAAAGGTCAGTTATTATTTAGAGAAGGTGATGCTTCTGATTCAATGTATGTTGTTAAAAAAGGACGTATCGCGATTACTAAAACCAAAGGCGATTCTGAAGTAGAGCTTGCGAATATGGGCCCAGGGCAAATGTTTGGAGAGATGGCTTTCTTTGACCAAAAACCAAGAAGTGCAAATGCTCGAGCGATGGCCGAATCCGAAATTATTGCCTTACCTTTTGCGAACTTAGAAGCTCATTTTAAAGCGATGCCCGAATGGTTAAAGTCCATGGTAAAAACCATAAATGAGCATCTAAGGGAAGCCAATAAGAAGATTAAAATATTAGAAAAAGCTCAAGGTGCGGACAGTAAAACTTTTCCGCCTCATACGATCACTAAACTTTGCGCGATCATCGGCTTGGTGACAGAAAGATACGGTGAAAAAGACGATAAGGGTTTAGTCGTTCCAACGACTCTCCTTCGTAATTACACGATCCAGGTCTTTCAAGAGCCAACGACAAAGATGGAAAAAATGCAGCAAATCCTCCAAAGTATCGGTGTGATGACGGTTGAGGATTTAGGTGAAGGCAAAAAGAAGATCACAATTCTAAAGCATGATTTTATTATGTCGTTTGTGGAATTTTATAACGATTGGTTATTTAAGGAAGAGTCGAAAAGAATCTTGGTTGAAGAAAAAGATCTTCCTATTCTTAAAGCTTTGTTGTTCTATGGCCGTAAACAAACGCCAGACGACAAGGGGCAGGTAAAGGTAAGCCTCAATGCCATTCAAAACGAATCAATGAAAGACCTCGGATATGTAGTTTCATTGAACGATTATGCCTCAGTCATTGATAAAAAGCTTGTTGGTGAAAAATCCTCAGAAAAAGATGGCGTAGCTATCAGTTATGATTTCAAAATGCTAGATCGCATATTTCCTTTCTGGGAGCTCATCTACATTATAGATAAGTACGATCGATCCA
>JAZKEU010000016.1:0-13790 GCA_040386775.1 Bdellovibrionota bacterium
TCACTCTGTAGTCCCGGCCTGACTGTACGGTCCAAGATCTCTTCAATTTTTTGAATATCAGGAGGAAGGTTTTCTCTGGATTTTTTCTTTTCTTTATCCAAATTGATATCTGGATTGTGAATGGGCATTCTTGTATGAAGTACAGATTTAACCATCTGAGATAAAGTATCCCACTCATCTTCGGATTGCGTGATAGTAATCATATTTTCAAAGAAATAGACTTGCACAACGTCAGGCAATGCCAAAAGATCTCTCGCCAGTGTGATATCGCCACACTGCTCTGGCGTACTGAAAGTCGCCCTCCCCTCGTTCATCACATTTTTATTCAAAATGAATTTTAATGATTTTGGGTTTGGCGTTTGTTGTGGGTATATTTGTATATCTGACACCTTGAAAGACCTCCGGATCAACCTTTTAAAATTTGAATTACTTTATTAAGTGATTTTACAAAAGAATCAATTTCTTCTTTTGTATTATAAATCGAAAACGAAATTCTAATCGTTCCAGGCACTTTTAAATTTCTCATCAATGGCTGGGTACAGTGATGGCCACAACGAACAGCGATTCCCTCTTGATCGAGCAAACTCCCAACATCGGTGTGATGCAATCCTTCAACTACAAAAGAAATGATCGGACCTTTTTTATTTAAATCAGAAAATACTTTTACTCCCGGAACATCTTTTAGAAGTTTATGGGCATAAGCTGTCAATTCTTGCTCATAGACAAAAATATCTCTCATCAAAAATTCAGAAATATAGTCTATGGCTGCTCCCAAGCCAATGACACCAGCAATATTTGGTGTACCTGCTTCAAATCTAAATGGAGCTTTAAGAAAAGTGGTTTTCTCAATTCGAACTTCATCAATCATTCCGCCTCCGCCGTCTATAGGTGGCATCATCTCTAGATATTTGGCCTTTCCATAAAGCACGCCCATACCTGTAGGACCAAATATTTTATGAGCGGAGAAAACATAGAAGTCACAATCAAGATCCTGTACACTGACGGCCTGATGAGCTACCGCTTGGGCCCCATCAACAACCACCACAGAATTATTTTTATGGGCAAGTTCCGTAAGCTCTTTAACCGGGAAAATAATACCTAAGGAATTAGAAACATGGGCAAAAGATACGATTTTTACTTTTGGAGTTAGTTTCTTTTTAAAATCTTCTAAATCCACACCTGCTTTTTCATCCACTTTAAATGAAGTGACCTTCGCTCCAATTTCTTCAGCTAGTAATTGCCATGGAACTATATTTGAATGGTGTTCAATTTCTGAAACAAGAATTTCATCTCCTGGTTTGCAAAATATTTTTCCAAAAGATCTCGCAACTAAATTTATTGAATCCGTAGTACCCTTAGTAAAAACAATTTCTGACTCATCTTTGGCATCTAAGAATTTTTGGATTTTTCTTCTAGAAGCTTCGAAATTATCTGTTGCTTGATCACTCAAAAAATGAAGCCCTCGGTGAACATTCGACGCTTCCATGAGGTAGTGATTATAAATTCTTTCGGCAACGACCTTAGGCTTTAAAGTTGTTGCCGCATTATCAAAATAAATTAAAGGCTTTCCATAAATTTTTTGTTCAAGTATAGGGAAATCTGCTCTTACTTTATCAATATTTTTCATAAATATTAGATCTTTCATAAGTAGTCTCTCAAGTAGTTTTTAATCCAAGGGCTTTTTAAATCTTCTAAAAGATCCAAAGCAAACCCTGCACATAGCATATCTAAAGCTTTTTCTGGAGAAATCGAGCGACTTTCTAAATAAAATTTTTCATCAGGGTTCAATTGCCCGATAGCCGCCCCGTGAGTGGCTTTCACATCGTCTGCAAAAACATCCAGCTGTGGCTTGGTATCCACATGACACTTTTGACCTAACATTAAATTTCTATTCACTTGATCGCTATCTGTTTTTTGTGCTTCTTTTTCAATGCGGATATTGCCTTGAAAAACATAATGAGACTGATCTCTCAAAATAGATTTAAAAGTTTGTCTGCTCGTGCTGCCCGGTGCCTTATGATGGACTTTAATAAAATTATCCATGCTCGCATCTTTTTCTAAAATAGCTATTCCTCTAAGATCGGTATTTGCACCCTCGCCATTCACCGCCACTTCCAAGTTTTGTCTTAGCAATTGAGATCCTTTACTTAACTGTATCAACTGACAAGAGCTTGAATTTGCCTGATCAATAAAGGTGTTATCAATATGTGAAGAAACAAAGCTTTCATCATAATGCTTAAGCGCCTTAAAAGAAGCCCTCTCTCCCACCGAAATCTGTAGAGAAGAGTTCAAAAGATATTCTGATGTAACAATAGAATATACTTCTACCAATTGCAGCGAAGACTCTTTCTTTATCTCTATATATACTCGAGGGTTAACGAAATTTGCACCCTGCTCGACATTGTATTTGATTACAATCGGCTCCCTCACCTCCACTCGCTCAGGAATTGAAATGAATAAACCATTCTCATAAAAAGCTGAATTCAATGCCAAGAATGAATCTTTTGAATCTAAAATTTTAATTTTCTTCTGTAACAAAGCCTCAGCATAAGTGGCCACTTCGAGCTTGTACGCAGAAAGACTTTGTTTGATCGCTTCGATATCAAAGTATCCATTCATGCAAGTGATTGTGATTTCATTATCTGTTTTATGCGCTGATGATTTTGTTTCAGCAGAAATAGCATAAGGCTTTGCCAAAAGTGGCTTAAGAGAAGTGTATTTCCATGCTTCGTCCGCTTTGGTCGGCAAACCCAATTGTTCAAAGCGAGCAAAGGACCTCTTGCGATCCCCTGTGGGATCGCTCAATTTTGTATTCTCAAATAAATTTTTAAATAATTCTATATTGCTCATTAAATTTAATTTACCTGTTCTTCAATCAACCAGTCATAGCCTTCTTTTTCTAACTTCAAAGCTAAACTCTTGTCGCCGGATTTAATTATTTTTCCTTTGTAAAGAACATGTACAAAGTCCGGAACGATATAGTCTAAAAGCCTTTGATAATGCGTTATCAAAACTACCGCATTCTGTTCATTCTTAAATTTGTTTACACCATTAGAAACAATCTTAAGCGCATCGATATCAAGACCCGAGTCTGTTTCATCCAATAGCGCAAGTCTTGGATTCAGAACCAACAATTGTAAAATTTCATTTTTCTTTTTTTCTCCTCCCGAAAATCCCTCGTTCACTGAGCGATCAAGGAAGGCAGGATTCATTTCTACAATCTCACATTTTTTTTCTACAAATTTTCTAAACGGCTCTTCACGCATCTCCTCAACTCCTTGATGCTTACAGATTTCATTGAATGAGGTATGTAGAAGATGAAAGTTTGTTACTCCCGGAACTTCAATTGGGTATTGGAATGCTAAAAAAATTCCCTCTCTTGCTCTCTCAAAAGCCTCAAGATCGTCTAAGTTCTTTTTTTTGAAATTCACTTCATACTGAATTTCACCTTCAGTGATATCATAATCAGGATGACCTGCGATGATCTTGGCCAGCGTACTTTTCCCTGATCCATTCGGACCCATGATCGCATGCACTTCACCCGGATTCACTTTTAAGTTCAATCCTTTGAGAATTTCATTATTTTCAATTTTTGCTTTTAAATTTTTTACTTCTAACATTCTTTACCTTTATTCATTTTACCTATATTCAAATTTTATAACGCAAACCTTTGGAAAAGGTGCGGCTCACCTTTTAGCCGACGCTGTTTTCTAGTTTCATTTCAATTAACTTCACAGCTTCGACTGAGAACTCCAGAGGTAACTGCTTAAATACATCTTTGCAAAATCCATTCACTAACATCGAAATGGATTTTTCTAAATCCAATCCTCTGCTTTGAAGATACAATAATTGATCCGCGCTGATCTTTGATGTTGAAGCCTCGTGTTCCAGCGTTGCAGTTTTATTGTGAACTTCGATATATGGGAACGTATGCGCTCCACAATTATTTTCCACTAACATAGAATCACATTGGGAGTAATTTCTTGCGTTTTCTGCCGAGGGCATAATCTTAACCAAGCCTCGATACACATTGCTGGATTGGTCTGCTGAAATTCCTTTAGAGATAATTGTACTCTTCGTATTCTTTCCAATATGAATCATCTTGGTTCCTGTATCGGCCTGCATCTTTCCGTTAGTTAAAGCCACAGAATAAAATGCACCCGTAGAATTATCTCCCTTAAGAATACAGCTGGGATACTTCCAGGTAATCGCAGATCCCGCCTCTACTTGCGTCCATGAAATCTTTGAATTTACACCTTGGCAAATTCCACGCTTCGTAACGAAGTTGTAGACTCCGCCCTTTCCATCTTTGTCGCCTGTATACCAGTTTTGAACTGTAGAATATTTAATTTCTGCATTATCAAGGGTGATCAATTCCACAACTGCTGCATGAAGCTGGTTAGAATCAAACTGAGGAGCAGTACATCCTTCAAGGTAATTCACGTAACTGCCTTCGTCTGCAATGATCAGTGTTCGTTCAAATTGACCTGTCTCTTTATTATTAATTCTAAAATATGTAGAAAGATCGAGCGGACATCGAACACCTTTAGGAATATAAACAAAAGATCCATCCGTGAAAACAGCGGCATTAAGAGCGGCGTAATAATTGTCTGTGAACGGAACCACTTTTCCAAAATATTTTTCTACAAGCTCAGGATGCTTTTGCAAAGCCTCCGAGATCGAGCAGAAAATCACTCCCACTTTTTCCAGTTCTTCTTTGTGTGTTGTGCCTACGGATACTGAATCAAAAACTGCATCTACTGCAACACCAGAAATTCTCTTTTGTTCCGAAAGCGGAATTCCTAATTTCTCAAATGTCTTTAGTAGCTCTGGATCAATTTGATCTAGAGACTGCACTCCTTCTTTCTTCTTTGGTGCTGAATAGTACCGAATATTTTGAAAATCAATTGGTGGATAATCAACGTGTGCCCAAGTTGGCTCCTTCATCGTGAGCCAATACTTGTAAGCTTTTAAACGATAATCCAACATAAACTGTGGTTCATTTTTTCTTTTCCAAATTTGGCGAATGACGTCTTCGCTCAAACCCTTAGGTAGTTCGTCCACCTCTATATCTGTGACAAAACCATATTTATAATCATTTTTTGCTGTGTATTTGTTATCCAATTTTTTTTCCAATTTTAAATCCTTTGAGCTTCAACATCGCTTGTCTCTTCAAGCTTCGATTCGAACTTCACGAGTGACGGATTGATAATTAAGTCAGAAATTTTAATTGTTTTATAAAACTCATTGATCTTGTCATTCAAAAGCGCAACAGGAGAGATGATGTTGCATGACTTTGCCATTTCGCAAGCATCGTTATCGTGGATGCATTTCACCAACGCAAGAGGCCCCTCAATCACTTCGATCAACTCATGAAAAGTAATGTCTTCAAGATTTTTCAAAAGATGATAGCCACCTTGAACACCTTGTATGGACTTTACAATTCCTGCTTGATTCAAAGTTTGTAGAACTCTCGAAACCACATCAAAGGGAGCTCCATACATGTTGCTAATTTCTTTTGCAGACGTGAGGTTACCGCTATTTTTCTGACTTAAAGCTTTTAACGAAATCAGAGCGTATTCTATTTTTCTACTTAGCTTAACCATTGGATTTTTCTCCAGATATTGAGACTTTGGCCATCGATTTCCAATGTATTCTCAATTCACTTTCAATTCGAAGATGTGCTTTGTTTTACAGAATGTTTTTATATAAGTCAATTTTAGTCTTATATATGTTTTTATCTCTAAATACCTATAATTATTTGATTTTTTATTCTTTGACTTAAAGTACTCCAGTAACTAACTATCATGTTTAGTCCGTTAACACCGTGTTTTACTCAAAAGGGGGCTCCATTTGAAAAAATTCATCCTGACTATCGTAAGCGTTTTAGGGATTTCCATCTGTGCCTGGGGCTTGCTCTTTATGTACGGACAAACGAAAGTTTTTTCTCTAAAAGAAACCAAATTTTTTAATCCTGAGATTGAAGTCATCGCTCATCGCGGAGGGGCAATCGAATCTCCTGAAAATACACTTTTTGCTTTTGAAAATGCGGTGACGGTTTCACCCAAAGTTATTTTGGAATTGGATATCCATTACACAAAAGATCAACAAATCGTAATTCATCATGATGACCTGTTAGAAAGAACAACGAATGGCACAGGCCTCCTTAAAAACCAAACTCTTGAGGAATTAAGAAAACTCGACGCAGCTTACAACTTTAAAGATGAAAACGGACAGCTCTCTATGAGAGGGAAAAATATCAAAATCCCAACGATAATTGAACTGTTTGATAAATATCCAGACACAAGAATGATCATTGAAATTAAGCCAAACGAAAGAGAACTTGCAAAAGATCTGTACGCCCTTGCTAAAAAGTATAACCGACTAGACAAAACAATCATGGGCAGTGAACACTCTAGAGTGGTTCAGTATTTAAGGACGTTGGATAAAAATATACTCACGACGGCAGCAAAAGATGAGGTTTTAAGAACTATAATGCTTCTCAATATCCATTTGCAAAGTTTTGATGCAATGAAAGCCGATGCCTATTGTATTCCAGAATCATCCTCTGGAATTCAAGTGCTCTCACATGGTTTGTTAGAAGAAATTAACAGAAGACACAAAAAAGCTTACATTTGGACTATCAACGACACAGAAGACATGAAACGTCTTATTAAAGAAAATGTCCACGGAATCATAACGGATCGTCCCAAAGCTTTAAGCACGCTACTTATTCCGCTAAACTAATTTTTCTATAGGAGATCCAAAAAATGAATTCTACTGTTAATACCGGCGCATGGCACGCAATCATCTCTGCCAGCATCGTCGTACAACTTACGCTTCTGCTACTTATCATTATGTCGGTGGTGTGTTGGGCAATTATTTTTCAAAAGAAAAAACAATTCTCTGAACTAGAAAGAGCAGACGACGAATTCCTAGATGTTTTCTGGAAAGCCAATTCACTTGATGAGGTCTACGACGACGTTGAAAAATACGGCGCAAGTCCTGTGGCACAATCATTCAAAGCTGGATTCAAGGAACTTCAAAGATTAGCAGACTCAGATCTTGCACAAAAAATTCCAGGCGGCGAAGCCACTCCAAAATTGGCTGGTCTGGATAATATTTCTAGAGCGCTAAGGAAAAGTTCAGATTTAGAAATTTCAAGTTTTGAAAGCAGACTCAGTATGCTTGCAACAACGGGGAGCACAGGTCCTTTCATTGGTCTCTTTGGTACAGTTTGGGGAATCATGGGATCTTTCCAAAAAATCGGCGCAACTGGGATGGCAAACCTTGCGGTTGTGGCTCCAGGTATTTCTGAAGCTTTGATTGCCACAGCGATTGGTTTGGCGACGGCAATTCCTGCGGTTGTTGCTTATAACCATTTTTTAACAAAAATTAAAAAACGTGAGTTGGAACTTTCTAATTTTAATTCTGATTTCTTGAATATCGTAAAAAGAAACTTCTTTAAAGATCATCACTAAAAGGAAAATCAATGGCATTTGCACAATCCGATGGTGGAGAAAAAAAATCAAGAGTTGCCTTAAGCGAAATCAACGTTACGCCTCTCGTGGACGTGATGTTGGTTCTCTTGATCATCTTTATGGTAACGGCTCCAATGATGCAGCAGGGATTCGAGGTGGACCTACCAGAGGCTTCCGCGGCTGGCGTAAGTGTGAGTGAAGATCCGCTACTTCTTGTGATTCAAAAGAACAGAAAAATTTATTTAGGCTCAGCACAAATTCCAATGGATAATTTGAGTCAAAAAATTTCTGCCATCATGGAAACTAGAAAAAATAAACAAGTGAACATCCAGGCTGACAAGACTGTAGACTACGGCGTTGTTGCTGAAGCCATGGGAGAACTAAAGTTTGCCGGCATTAACAGCATTGGCCTCATTACTCTACCAAAAAGTGAGTAACTATGATTGAGAAATATCAAAATTTAGAACCAGACATTAAGAAAATGGTTTTTATGTCGCTTGCATTTCATGCCGCGATTTTTTTGGTATTCACTGTGAAAACTGCATTCTTTCCTTCAGACATTCCAAAGTACGAGCCTGCCATTCGCGTGGATCTCGTTGGCCTGCCAGATAAAAGGAATCCTGATAAACCAGTGACAGCTCCCGCTCCAACTCCGGCGCCAGAACCTGTAAAGGAAGAACAAAAAAAACCAGAAGAAAAGACTCCCCCAAAAGAACCCGAGAAAAAAGCGACGACACCAACAAAGACTTCAACAACTTCACAGAACGCAGCTCTCAACAAGCTCAAAAGTCTATCCGCCATAGAAAAATTAAAAGCCATGAAAGAAGATAAACCCGCAGTCGAAACAAAACCTCAAGCTGAAGTGATCAAAGGAAACACGCTCTCCGTAGGAACAGCTCTCAAAGGGTTAAATAAATTGGAGTTTGATCAATATATCGGATCTTTGGATGCACACGTCAAAAATAATTGGTCACTCCCTGAGTGGATGCTGACTCAAGGTTTAAAAGCCGAAGTATCAATAAAAATAGACAAATCAGGTCAAATTATTGAAAGAAAATTAACAAAAAAATCTGGCAACTCAGAATTTGATGAACGCGTAATGGCAGCACTAGAAAAATCCAATCCCTTCCCTGCCCCTCCTGAGAAGTTCGTGGATCTTGTAGGAATTCAGGGCATTACATTTGCATTCCCCGAGTAAATTGAATAGAATTTTACCAAAGCTCGATCAACAGGGGATATCCATGAAATTATTTATTCAATTTGCTGTTCTGTTTATATTTTTTGCAGCTGTTCAAATTCATGCGCAAGAAAAAAATCAAACTATCTACATTAAAGTTGGTGATGCAAAAGTAAGAAAGAGTTTAATGGCTCTTCCTCCTTTCCAATTTCAGGGAACTCCTGCCACAAATCCAAACTTTAGATCCATCGGGCAAGAGCTTTACAACGTATTCTATAACGATCTAGATGTGAGCGCTTATTTTCAATTCATCAACCAAAAAGCATTTTTAGAAGACACTCAAAAGGTAGGACTAAAACCAGCGCCGGGAGATCCAAATGGATTTAACTTTGAAAATTGGAATAAAATTGGCACGGAGTTTTTAGTTCGCGCTGCGTACAGAATTCAAGGTAAAGAACTCTATTTAGAAACTTATGTATACCATGTTACACAAGTGAAAGTCATTTTAGCAAAAACTTACAAAGGCACCACTAACGATGCCCGTCTGATTGCACATACATTTGCTAACGATTTGATCTTTGCCCTCACCGGGAAGAAGGGATACTTCACCTCTAAAATTGTAGTTTCTACGGATCGCGGTGGTGGAAAATCTAAAGAAGTTTATGTAATGGACTGGGACAGTGCCGATGCTCAGAGAATTACTTTCACCAGAAATATTTCTATCTCTCCAAACTGGTCACCGGATGGAAATACGATTGTTTATACAACATACACTTACCATAAAAACGCGAAGCTTGTGAATACAGACTTACTAAGTTACGACCTGAAAACCAAAAAGCGCTTCTTACTTTCGTGGAAACAAGGGATTAACTCTGGCGCATCATTTTCTCCGGATGGAAAATATGTTTATCTAACAAATTCAAACAACGACAATCATGATATTTTCAGAATTGATTCTGATGGGAAAAATAGAATTCAAATCACAAAGAGTAGACTCGGACAACTGAATGTCGAACCTTCCGTAAGTCCCGATGGAACAAAAGTTGCCTATTCTTCTGATCGCGATGGAAAACCAATGATCTATACCATGAATGCAGATGGAAGCAACGTGAAGAGAGTAACATTTGCTGGAAATTACAACTCATCCCCTTCTTGGTCACCGGATGGGAAGAAAATCGTATTCTCCGGTCAAGATGGAAAACATTTTGATATTTTCACCATGAATGCAGACGGGACAGGTCTTGAAAGATTAACTTCTGCAAACAAGAAAGACGGAAGACCTGCCACAAATGAATTTCCAAATTTCTCTCCTGATGGAAGACAAGTAATGTTTGTAAGCAATCGCACAGGCAATAACCAAATCTTTGTGATCAATGTCGATGGAACAAATGAGAGACGACTCACTTTTGATCAATACAATTACTACTCGCCTAAGTGGTTGTGGAAAAATTAATCTAAATTTAAATTGCGAGAATCATCTCGCGAAATCTTACTGGAAATTCAAAAACGAATTCTCAGTGTGACCGAAGGAGTATGTTTATGTTAAAAGGACTTTCAAAAATTGCTATGATTTACGCAAGCGCGGCAGTTCTGCTCGGAGTGACTGCAATTGCACAATCTAGTAAAATAGAAGAAAAAGCAAAAAATGCTGAGGCCGCAAAGCCCGCAGAGAAAAAAGGAGATAATAAAATGTCTGAAGTGTACGCAGTATTTGATACAAGCATGGGAAAATTTAAAGCAAAACTTTTTGCTGATAAGGCTCCAGAAACAGTAAAAAACTTTACCGACCTTGCTGAAGGTAAAAGCGATAAAGTAGATTCAAAATACAAAGGCAAGAAATTTTTTGATAATACAAAATTCCACAGAGTTATCCCCTCATTCATGATTCAAGGTGGAGATCCACTCGGAAATGGAACTGGTGGACCAGGATATACTTTCAAAGACGAATTTGCTCCAGGATTGAAACACGATAAAGTTGGACTTCTTTCAATGGCAAACCGTGGTCCAGGACCCAATGGAGCAGGAACCAATGGTAGTCAATTCTTTGTCACCGTTGAGAAGACTCCATGGTTAGACGGAAAACATGCAATTTTTGGTGAAGTTGTAGAAGGCTACGACATAGTTGAGAAAATTTCTAAGTCACCAAAAGATTCAGGTGATAAGCCAACTACAGATATCGTAGTTAAATCTGTAACGATCGAAAGAAAATAATCTAGATAGTTGTAATCAAAATTTCGATTCGGCGGTTCTTCGCACGATTTTCCGCCGAATTATTCTGCACCAAAGGCTTTTGATCCGCATAAGATGCGACCGACAATAAATCACTCGGAACTTTATGCCTTTTAATAAGGTATCTCACAATGGTGGATGCTCTGGCACCTGCCAACTCCCAATTACTCGGAAATGCATCGCTTGCAATGACCTCGTCATCTGTATGACCCTCTACGATCATTCTACGCTCGGCCAATTTTAAAATATCTCCGACTTTATCTAGTCTCTTAAGTGCATCGGGAAGAATTTTTGCAGAACCCGCCGGAAAGAGTTGAGCCGCGGTGAGCGTGATTCTCACGCCGTGTTCATCATCGTAAATATCTAATCCCGCTTCTTTGATTTGCTCTTCTGTCATTTTGCTATAGATCAATTGCCAGAGAGCGTCCCTTAATTCTTTTCTTGAAGCCTTAGGATCTTGAAAAACTTTTATTGGAACATCAATTGGAGATCCATCCTTCATATGGGATGGAAATGGATCACTGAGAATTCCATCTCTTGATCCACTCGAAGAGAACATGCCCATGGCTTGTTTAAATGACTTTTCAAACTTCGCCTGCTTTTCGTTATCAGATTGCGAAGTCGCATACATCACTACAAAGAATGCAAAGAGAAGCGTGATAAAATCAGCATAGGAAATTAACCAGCGCTCGTTATTTTCTTGTTCGTCTTTTCTTTTTCTTCTGGCCGCCATTATTTTTTCTCTATTTCTTCAGTCAAGAAGGGTCTCAATTGTTCTTCAATAATGTAGGGGTTGTATCCACTCACCACGCTGAGCGCTCCTGTAAGAATCATTTCCTTTAATTTCACTTCTTCTTGGACAATTCTTTTTAGCTTATTGGCAATGGGAATAAAAAGTAAGTTGGCCGATCCGACTCCATATAACGTTGCAACGAAAGCCACCGCAATACCTGCACCCAATTTAGATGTATCAGTCAAATTTCCCATAACGTGAATTAAGCCCAGTACGGCTCCGATGATTCCAATGGTTGGTGCAAATCCACCCGCGTCCATAAATAGTTTAGCACCTGACAATTGTTTTTCTTCTTCTTGTTTGATTTCATCTAAGAATACTTTTTTAATAACTTTTGGGTCTACACCATCAACCACGAATCTAAATACCGAAGACATAAAAGGATGACTAAAAGAATCTAATCTTTTTTCTATTTGTAGAATGGATTCTTTTCTTGCAAGAACTGCGCATTGATTAATTTCTCCATAAACTTTCCCGGGTAGCTTTTCGTACGAGTCATCAAATAATTTTTTAAAAAGAGAAGTTGCAAGCTTTAAATCTTGCTTTGTACTTCCCACTAAAACTGCTCCGAAGGTTCCACCAAAGACGATAAGGGCTGCTGATCCCTGAACGATTGCGCCGATATTTCCTTCATCGATTACAAATCCTAAAATAATCCCCGCAAATGCTAGAGCAATTCCTATTACGACTCGCATGTCCATGATGTTGACCTCTCCTGATGTGCCGGTTTCACTAGTTACTGGGGTAACTAGTATTCAGGAAATATTTTCTCATAACTTTGTAGTTATCATTCGTGAATCATTGGTGAAAACATCAAGATTTAGACTTTTGTCCGCTCATAGCAAAATACAGTCTAGTCTCAATACAGTTTGCGTAAGCATACAAATAAGGATACTTTAATTTTTGTAAGGAATTTAGAATGAAAGTTTTAGTCACTGGTGCAACGGGCTTCGTTGGACAAAATTTAGTTAACTATTTATTGGAACAAGGTCTAGATGTCAGAGTGCTCATCAGAGATCCTTCGAAAGCCACTTCTTTTTCAAAAAAAATAGAAATCGTTAAAGGCGATGTCACAAATCTCGACAGCCTTATTCAAGCTACAAAAGATATCGAAAGTGTTTTTCACTTGGCTGGAGTCATTGGCTACACCAAAACTCAAAGAAAAGAAATGGACCGAGTGAACATTGGTGGAACAGAAAATGTAATTCAAGCTGTTGAAAAAAATAAAGTAAAAAAACTGCTGCACTTTAGTTCAGTCGTAGCTATTGGTGCAAGCTTTGACAAAAAACCTCTCAACGAAGAAAGCCCCTACAATGTTCATCACCTAGATCTTGGATACTTCGAAACAAAACACGAAGCAGAAAAAAAAGTAAAAGCAGCTTTTGATCAAGGTCGCATCGATACAGTGATTGTCAATCCAAGTACTATTTACGGTTATGGAGATGCTACGAAAGGCTCTCGAGGATTTCAAATCAAAGTTGCTCAAGGCAAAATCCCTGTCTATCCTCCGGGCGGTGTGAATGTGATTTCAATCGAAGACATTTGCGAAGCAACTTTGAAAGCACTACATATTGGTAGATCAGGGGAAAGGTATATTCTTTCGGGAGAGAATTTACTCTTGAAAGAAGTTTTTGAAATCATTGCCAAGGAAGCCAATGTGGAACCACCAAAAATTCCACTCGGTAAATCTGTGCTTATGGCTATCGGAAAAACTGGAGATCTCCTCGAAAAAATTGGCAAAAAAGGTCCTATGAATAGCGAAAATGCATGGACCTCTAGTCTTTATCATTGGTTTGACAACTCCAAGGCAAAAAGAGAATTGCAGTTAAATCCTAAGCCTGCTAAATTTGCTATTCACAATAGCGTTCAGTGGATGAAAGATCACAAGTTAATCAAATCTTAAATTGGTAGTGTATATATGGGAAAAATTTTTAGCATATTTTTATTGATACTAATTATTTCAGGATTGTATTCCTATGCCACACTTCCCAAAACTTCTACTTTAGAAACTTGTTTCAAAACAAGCATGCACGGAGTGGATCTCTGTCCAAAATCCAGTAAATATGCAAAGCTTTCGCAAATTTCTCCACACATCAGAAATGCCATCATC
>JAZKEU010000016.1:13800-133230 GCA_040386775.1 Bdellovibrionota bacterium
CCGAAGATGGTGGATTTTATACTCATAAAGGTTTCGATGTTGAAGAATTAAAAAATAGCTTTATGAAAAACATAAAAAAAATGTCTTTCGCTCGTGGCGGATCAACGATCACACAACAGTTAGCAAAAAATCTTTATTTGACTCCCGAAAAAACTCTAACCCGAAAACTAAAAGAGCTGATCCTGACAAAAAGAATCGAGGAAAGATATTCTAAGGATGTTATCTTAGAAAAATATTTAAATGTGGTAGAGTTTGGAAAAGGCATTTACGGCATCAAGGCCGCCACCGAATATTATTTCCAGAAGCCGCCTTCGATGGTGACTCCACTTGAGGCCGCATTCATTGCTTTCTTACTTCCAAATCCAGATAAATATGCCGTAAGTTTTAAAAAGAAAGAGCTCACGCCATTTGCCAGAAGCCGGATCAAAGATATTCTATTTAAAATGCAACACTACAAAAAAATTCATCCAGCAGAGCATTCAACTGCAAAAGCTCAGCTCCAAACTATGTTTAAACTTGCTCCTGAAATGGAAGGTGAGTCTGAAGATGCAGAATATTATTCTGATTCAGATGGAGCAACCTACGACATGACTGAGATTCGAAAACAACAAGATGAATCCATCAACAAACTAGAGTCTCTTCCCGATAATCCACCGGATTCTTTAGAAACGGTTTATCCTGATGAAATTCCTGCATCAGAAACTTACGAAGTGAATTAACAAGTCGTCTTTTCGATTATCATTATATATGGAACGTCTTTAATTTCATAAACTTCTTGATCACTTTTCAGTCTGATTTTCTCAAGCTTTGAAGTGTCTTTCATTTCAATTTTTTTGCTTTCACATTTCTTGATATCCACTTTTCTAAAAGCCTCTTTTTTCCTGAACTCAAAGCACTCGGTTCCATCGATAAAATAAAGATCTCCACTAGAATCAAAATGAATTCTGCTGATTGCCGCCGGAGTCATATCTTGAGATTTTGAAAGATAAGCTTCACGCTTTAAAGAGTTTAAATTTACCATTTGAATATTGCTCGCACCCATCGTGATGAGCTTGGACGTCAGCTCAAGATTACCTCTATCTGTTAAAACAATTGGATTTCCCATGGGAGAAAAACCCATCACTGCAGCGGTGCCCCTACCAAAAACCGTACAGCCTTTTTCATCTCCGCCACCAATAAACTTTAGGATGTGTTCTTTTTCTGCCTCTTTTTCTAACTTTCCAAAAACTTTCAGCGTGTACTCCGTCTCACCATTTACAGGTTTTCTGTCTACAATGAGGGATTTATCAACGGTATCCAACTCCATGGAGACACATGCTTTCTCGGCTTTTCTACAATTTCTAGAAATCGCAAGATCTGTAGGCTCTAAAACCGCTAAGGGTTTAGTCTGCGCCTGAACATTCAAGAATAGAACAGTGATTAAAATAAAGATCAATTTTTTCATAAATATTAAGGTATCACCTTAGATGCTTGAGTAAAGCAAAAACAAGTCGCTTAAATCTTTAGGCTTTTGTCTAGTTTTTTTGTAAATTTATTATTTTCAATAATAATGCCGATAACTTAGAGTATGTTGCCGTCTTTTTTCACCATTGTATTTATATCTCTTCTAGCTTTACCCGCGCAAAGCAATGATTCCGTTTCTGCAATGGAAAAGGCTAATAAGCAATTATCTTCTATTAATCAATTAACACCCCACTGCGACAATTGCGTATTAGAAAATAGAGACAATTCTTATTCATGTAGTTACTTCCTAAATGAATTGCGAACTGAAGACTTTAACCGCATTGTAACCTTGAATGGTGGGGCAAAGGCTTGCGAAAATTGGTCTTCTAGCCCTGGTACTAAAAATAAATTCTCAAGTGCGGCAGATCTGCAAAATCAACTGGCAAGTATGTTTCCGGAGGTCGGTGACTCTTCCCACAATCAGGTAAAAAATTGTACAAATGATAAAACAGAATTAGATTCTACAAAAAGATACAAAATTGCGAAATTTTATCATTACATCAAGCGTTTCAATCTGGCGGCCTCTCGAGCTTATGAGGAATTATCAGCTATAAATAACTTATTAGGTGAAAACGATGAATTGTCTTGCCTTGGAAAAGGAACTCTTGATGAAGCTCACACAAGATGTCAGGAGCTAAAAAAATGCCCTGTTTCTAAAAAAGGGGCACTTGCCGAGATAGCCGAAAAATCTAAGCTCGACGAGCAATCATATCTTCAGATCAAAAAAGAAATCCAAAACTTAGATAAAACCTGCTTAGCGTCTAAAGAAGAGTATGATTCATTAAAATCTTCACTATCTGAAAGAAAACCTGAAGTAGAAAAATGTCAGTACGGCGTAGGAACAAGAGATCATGCAAAGATCTGCAGGACATACACCTACAAAGAATACCAAAAAATTAGCCAGTGCGATTCTGCAAAAACAAATCTAGGATTTGTTTTGCATATAATTGAAGAATCAAATCCTTGGTTTAAAAGTGATAATTATTTTAATCTGCGAAAAAATTTTGATGTGCAAAGTTCCATAAAAAAGCAAATGCTAATGAATCGTCAAGAACTCAAGAAAAAAATCATTGAGTTTAGAGATGCTAGTTTTTGTATGAATGGATTTTTGAGAGCAGGCCAATGTGATAACAAAAAAATTAGAGGTCTCTTGGCGATTTCTCCAGAAATAGAAAAATCAGAAAATAAATCCTCCAAATATTTATCTACTTTTACTTACCTGAACACTCAGTCTTGTGTAGAAGAAAAAATGTCCTTCAACCGAAGGACCGTACCTCTACTACAAGGTGCGGCCATTGATGTCGGCTTAATTTTGATCGGTGGCGGCGTCGCATCCATTGCCGCCAAAGGAGTTCGCGCAATTTCGTTTGAAAAAAAAGCTGCTGACGCTATCTCTCTTGGCCGTAAAACCGCAGCGGTCTTAGGCGCAAATTTAGCAGTCGCATCACCTGTCTATTTTGATGCCCTAAAAACATGTTTTCGCCCAAATACAAGAAAATTCGACTTCAATACTTCTGCAAAAAATTCTTGTCTAGATTCCTTATCCAATCCATCTTTGGCTCAAGATGAACAAAAGAACTGCGTGACGGCGCTTGCCTGGGCCGGCGTTGCAACATTACCTCTGGTTCCACTACTTCCACAAAGTAAGAAATTAATCGCCGCCATGGCAGCGATGGAAAAAGAGTCAGGAAGAATATTTCTAGCAACATACGGGAAAATAAAAGATTTGAAAGTCGCTGGCTACATCAGAAACAGCGTAAACTTTACTCCTGCCGAAGCGGCGGCACTTCGGACTGAAGCTGAAAAAATATTTGCATCAACGACATTAAGTGATGCTAAAAAAATTCAAACCGTTTCTTCTCTTTATTTCAGGGCACGAAATAAACATCTTTCAACGGAAGAGTTAAAGAAAGTGGAGGAAGCTTTAGCTAATGTTCGTAACGATGCTGATTATAGCTATGCGCAGGCAGAAAGAATTTTTATAGAAAAAGGCATCGACCCCTTGAGCGTAAAATATCATAACACCCTGGCTCACGAAGCAGAACACGTTATTCAACATCTAAGTGAAAAAAATCGAAGCGCCTTTCTTGATATTGTTGAATCTATTATTAAAAGAAAAAATCTTTCGCTTGAACCTCCTGGCTCTCAACTTTACCGCAGAGAATTAGAGGCTATCGGTGCTCAATATGACATGCTAAAACTTTTTCCAGAAGAAATGATCCGAAAAGAAGCTAAAGAAATTCGAGAGAAACTAACAACTATAAGAGATAACCAAGGTAGAGATATAAGAGCTAATTTTAATTCCTCCATATTATTATCATCGCTAACTATGAGCCGTGATGAATATATAAAGGCGATGAGAAATCATCAGGGCTACAATGGGTACTCAGCAGCAAGTATAGATGCTCGACTTTTTAGACAAGTCGGACCTGTTTTGGGAGGAATTGCACTGATAGAGGCCTTCAGATACCTTACTGACTCCGAAACCGAATAAAATTATCTTATCCGTGACCACCCATTAAGAAGCGCTCTGCCGAAGTGTCTGTTTGCGTTAGATGCGCAATAGAACTGAAGTAAGTTTCTACGTGATTAAGAATTTCTTTAGAATCTTTTTGCTGAAAAACATCTTTTCTAAATTGCGCCGATCCCGGATATCCCGCAGAGAACCAACTTGAGAATTTTTTAAGCTGAACGCCGATGACTTTTTCTTCACAATCTTTTTGTAAATACACGTTCAGTAAATTGATAAGTTCGATAAAATTCTTGTCGGTTCTTTCGTTTTGTTTTTTATGGAGGTTCAAGGCCTGTCTAAAAATCCAAGGATTCTTTAAACATCCACGACCAATCATTACGGCATCACAACCCGAAGTTGTTAATCTCTCCACAGCTTGCGCCGCCGTGTGAATGTCGCCATTACCAATGATTGGAAGTTTTGCCTTCGCCTTCACTTCTGCAATGTAATCCCAATCTGCCAAGCCCTCGTAACCTTGTGTTCTCGTTCTACCGTGAATGGCCATCCACGTAATACCTTCTTCGTAGGCAATGCGTGCGACCTCTTGCGTATTGCGCGTATTTGCATCCCAACCTGTGCGAACTTTAATGGTCAGTGGAATTTGAATTGCTTTTTTAACTACGGATAACATCTTTGCAAGGCCGTCGAGATCTTTTAACATTGCAGAGCCTGCGCCCTTACAAACTACTTTTTTGACTGGGCAACCAAAATTCAAATCAACAAAATCTGCGCCTTTATCTTGAACAAACTTTGCACCTTCCGCCACGATCTCTGGAGTTTCTCCAAAAAGTTGGATGCCTACAGGGCTTTGAATTTTTTCAAATTTCATTAAGTCTATTGTCTTTTGACTTCCGTAATTCAATCCATTGGCCGAGATCAATTCCGATATGACAATTCCGCATCCCATTTCTTTCATAAAAGAACGGAACGCATTATCAGTAATGCCTGCCATTGGGGCTAAAACAAATGGATTGTTATGGAGCTCTTGGACTAAATTCATCGAAAAACTGTTATATATGTAATGTTGTATTTGCTCAATAGCATAGGATCAGAGTATGTTAAAAAACTGATTTATCCAGGAGATTTAATGAAAATTTACAATAACATACTAGAAACTATTGGCAATACTCCAATGGTTAAATTGCAAGGCTGTGTGCCCGCAAGTCCTCATAATTACTTTGCAAAAGTAGAGTTTTTCAATCCCGGTGGAAGCGTTAAAGACCGTATTGCCCTAAGTATCGTTGAAGAGGCAGAAAAAAGAGGTCAGCTTAAGCCCGGTGGTACAATTGTAGAAGCAACATCAGGAAATACGGGCGTTGGGCTAGCATTAGTTGCAGCAGTAAAAGGTTACAAATGCGTAATCTCAATACCTGACAAAATGAGCGAAGAAAAAATCAATACGATTAGATCTTTCGGTGCTGAGGTTGTGGTCACTCCCGCAGGCGTAGAAGCTGATGATCCAAGGTCTCACTATAGCGTTGCTAAAAATTATGTAAAAAATAATCCTAATTCTTTTTTGACAAACCAATATCACAACCCTGACAACGTAAAAATTCATTTCGAAAAAACGGGCCCAGAAATATGGAATCAAATGGATGGAAAAATTGATATCTTCGTTGCGGGAGCGGGCACAGGAGGAACTATCTCTGGTGTTGGCAAATACTTGAAGGATAAGAACCCAAAAATAAAAATCATTTCTCCAGATCCAATTGGTAGTATTCTTTTTGACGTTCACAAATATGGTGAAGTTAGAGACCCGATCAGTAAGTATGAGGTGGAGGGTATCGGAGAAGATATGATTCCAGAAAACGTACACTTCAAAGTGATCGATGAATTTATCAAAACACAAGATAAAGAAACTTTTTTGACTTGCAGAGATATTCTAAAAAAAGACGGAATATTCGTTGGACCCTCTTGTGCATCTGCTCTCGTTGCGGCACTGAAATACGGATCAAGAGTTACAGAGCCACAAAACATTGTGGTTCTATTTCCTGACAACGGATCAAAATATTTAAGCAAAGTTTATAACGACAACTGGATGAAATCGAAGGGATTTATCTAATGGGTTCAGATATCGATTACTCAAAAAAGAATTTTGCAACAAAAGCAATTCACGTTGGACAACCACCAGATAAAACAACTGGAGCAATTATGACTCCGATCACTCTGGCTACAACTTACGTACAGGAATCTCCGGGCGTACACAAAGGTTATGATTACTCTCGTGCAGACAATCCAACTAGAGAGGCCTATGAAAGATGTTTAGCAAGCCTTGAGAATTGCAAGTTCGGCTATGCTTTTGCTTCGGGTTGTGCCGCTTCTACAACAATCATCATGATGCTGAAGGCTGGCGATCATGTGATTTGTTCTGACGACGTTTACGGTGGGACATTCAGACTTTTTGATAAGGTGATTCAAGACAAAGGAATTTCCTTTGATTATGTGGATCTGACCAAAACAGACCTCATTAAAGCTAAAATTAAATCCAACACGAAAATGATTTGGATTGAAACCCCAACAAATCCACTAATGAAGGTTGTTGATATTCAAGCGGTCACAAAAATCGCAAATGCTAAAAAGATCTGGACCGTGGTAGATAACACTTTTATGTCTCCATACTTCCAAAATCCAACCGATCTTGGCGCAACGATGACCTATCACTCAACAACAAAATACATTGGCGGTCACAGTGACGTGATCGGTGGATTTGTTGCTACTAATGACAAGGACATTTCCGAAAAATTAAAATTCCTCCAAAAATCTATCGGTGCAGTTCCCTCTCCGTTTGATTGTTACCTTGCAATGAGAAGTTTAAAAACTCTTGCGGTAAGAATGGAAGCTCACGCAAAGAATGCGCAAGCCATTGCAGAATTTTTAGAAAAACATCCGAAGGTAGAAAAAGTAATTTATCCCGGATTGAAGTCTCACCCACAGCATGCCATTGCTAAGAAACAGAACTCAGGCTTTGGTGGGATGATGTCTTTTTATATTAAAGGCGGATTGAAAGAGGCAAAAACTTTTCTAGAAAACGTGAAAATTTTTGCCTTGGCTGAGAGCTTGGGCGGAGTAGAATCTTTGATCGAACATCCTGCAATTATGACACACGCCAGCGTTCCCGCAAAGAACCGCAAAGCCCTGGGAATAGACGATACTTTGATTCGCCTGAGCGTAGGAATCGAGAACGAGAAAGATCTGATCGATGATTTAAAAGGCGCTTTCTCTAAAGTGAAATAAAGTTTAAGATCGTTTGACACTTTTATATCAAAAAGGTACTTAAATTAGCTCTAAAGTATCATAGCTTCTAGACGAACGTGGCCCGGTAGCTCAGTTGGTAGAGCAGAGGATTGAAAATCCTTGTGTCGGGGGTTCAATTCCCTCTTGGGCCACCATTTTTAATACGGTTCTGTTTTTTCTCTTAATCTTATCTACTTGTTAACTCGCAAATGGCTTGAATTAACTCTGTATCATTTAAAGGTTTAGCAATATGGCGCTGAAATCCAGCCTGTAGAGCAGCTGTTTTTTCCTCTTCCCTTGTATATGCCGTCAATGCAATTGCCGGTGTACTTTTCTTCCCAAGATCCTCATCTGCTTTTCTTAGACTTCTTAAAAAAGCATAACCATCTTCGCCAGGCATACCTATATCACAAACAATTAAATCTAGAAGTGAGTCGTGAATAATAGTTCGAGCTTCTGCAGCAGACTCTGCTATTTTAACTTCTGCTCCTGCTCTCTTTAACACAAAACTCACTAATGCTAATGTATCTTGGGAATCGTCTACTGTTAATATGCGTAACCCTTTTAAAGAGCGTGCGGTTCTGTCTAAAGATACTATTGCAGAACTTTTCTCCTCAGCAGCGTCCTGAAAAGAATTTATTTTTCCCTTAGCCTCATCTGCGTAAGGGAGGCAAACAGAGATTGTTGTTCCTTTGCCAAGACCATCACTTTTGATTATGACTTCCCCTCCATGCAACTCTGTAAGATATTTCACTAGAGATAATCCCAATCCCATGCCTCCGTGCTGCCTTATCATGCTGTTATCCTGTTGGCGAAAACGATCAAATACGTAAGGCAAAAAATCCGCCGTTATGCCTTTGCCATTATCCCTAACAACAATTTCTGCCCCAGATTCTTTTGCTTTTAGCATGATTTCTATTTTTCCACCCTCTGGAGTAAATTTTAGAGAATTAGAAAGTATGTTCCACATGATCTGATGAATGCGAACCTGATCACAACACACATTTCTTATATCAGGATCAAAATTTGTCGTAAGAGTAATGTGTTTACTATTTACAGCTAGATTTATAGCCTGTATGGCATCATTAATTATTGGGACTAAGCTTTGTACTTGAGTGAATAGACTGAGTTTCCCAGTGATGATTCTAGACATATCTAATAAATCATTAATCAACGTAACTAATAATTTAGAATTACGAAGTATAATCTCCATTCCTTCCTGAGATTCTTTTTCGGACAATATTCCTTGATTCAGAAGCTCTGAGAAACCCTGAATGACTCCAATTGGAGTTCGTAACTCATGAGATATTGTGGCCAAAAATTCATCTTTGGTTCGACTGGCCTGCTTTAAGTTCTCCTCTGTTGATTTTCTTTCTATTGCATAACGTATAGATTTAAAAAGTGATTCTCCGTCCATGCGACTTTTACAAATATAATCTTGAGCGCCTTCGTGAACAGCTTTCATTCCAAAATCCTCATCATCTAATGATGATAAAACAACGATAGGGAGATTCGATGCTTTGGATAACACCTTCTGCAAAGTTTTATCAATTGTGCTATCAGGTAAACCCAAGTCCAATAAAATTACATCGATATCCTTTTGGTTTAGTCGCTCAAGTCCATCAGACAATCGATTAGACCAGTGAAGTTTTACAGAATCTCCGCGTTTGCGAAGAATATGAGCTTGAATCAAATCTTTATGTTCAATCTCATCCTCAATAAGTAAAATTTGTATTGGGGTTTTCATATTATTCCTTTGCCTTATGTGGCGCTTGATTCCATACACCCCAATAAAGATTTAGGTCTTCGGCCATTTTTCGAAAACTATTAAAATCTAAGGGTTTTACTAAATAACTATTTGCATGTTCTTGATAGGCTCTCGCCCTGTCCGATTCTGCAGCAGAGGTAGTAAGAACTACCACTGGTATAACTTTCAATCGAGAATCCATCTTGATCTTGCGTAAAACTTCATGCCCATCAATTTTAGGCAATTTGAGATCTAATAAAATAATATCTGGAGCAACCTTTTCTTTATATTTGTCTCGACAAAAAAGGTAATCTAGCGCTTCGGCTCCATCCCTAACGCGATCAATTTTATTTGTAATTCTATTATTCTCTAAACCCCTAATAACTAACTGCGCATGATCATCATCATCTTCGACTAACAAAAATGTAATGAGTCTGGGCAACACAAGGTCATTATTATTGTTCATATTCTTCTTCTCCGGGTTGAGTAAAGTCTTTTGGAAAGGCTAACCAGAACGTCGCTCCCGCACCAATCTCTGAGTCTATCCAGACGCGCCCACCGTGAAGCTGCATCGCTCTCGATACAATTGTAAGCCCCACACCCGTTCCTCTATTGTCACTTTCCAATCTTTGGAAAAGGCCGAAAATTTTTTGATGATACTCTTTCGCAATGCCTGGGCCATTATCTCGAATATAAAAGTGAATTTCATGACCCATATCTTTGGAGCCAATTTCTATTTTTGGATTTGGAACATCACATGCGTATTTCAGCGCATTGATAATAAGATTTTCTATGGCTTGGTAGATACGATGGCGATCACCAGATATCTCGTGTAAGCTTTTTTGGATAATTAATTGCACCGACTTATCCTTGATCTGCTGATTTATATTCTCTGTAATATTTTTAACTAGCGTAAACATATTGATGAGTTCAACTTGCAGTTTTACCCGACCCATGCGACTTAATTGCAGAAGATCATTTATGAGCTGGCTCATGCGAATATTTGCACGATCAAGGCGCATTAATGAATCCCCGAGCTTGTCATAATTTTTAGAGGCAATATCTTCTTTAATCATACCCAAAAATCCGGCACTGGTAACAAGTGGTGATTTCAAATCATGAGATACAGTATAAACAAACTGCTCCATCTCGTGATTTTTTTGGCGAACAGCAGAAGTAGATTGGCGAATACGATCCTCAAGACTCTTGCGTTTAGTGATGTCAACAATAGAGGCCAATACAAATCTTCCATTTTCAGTGATCAACGGATTCAGTCCGATCTCTACAGGAAACTCTGATCCGTCTTTTCGAAGAGCAAAAAGATCTCTCCCTGCGCCCATTTGCCTCGTCTGCGGAGATGCAAAGAAAGAACCTCGGTGCCCCGGGTGAGATTTTCTATATCTCTCTGGAACTAAAAAATCCATACTTCTTCCTATAATCTCTTCCCTCTGATATCCAAAAAGAGTTTCAAATTCTTTATTGCAAAAAACTACTCCTCCCACTTGATTCACCATTAGAAGGCCATTAGGAGTTGCCTCAACAACACTGCTAAGCCACTCCTCTCTTTTTTTTAATTCCACATCTTTATTTTTTCTTAGTTCTTCATTGATTTTTAATAGATTTGCGCTGTCTTCTTGTAAGTTTTTAATGTCTGGAAAGGCTAACGCTCGCGGCATTAGATAGATAAGTAATATAGCCGTTGCTAGCGATATTACTGCTGTAAACAGCTTTAAAAATCCATGAATTCCATATTCTGGATTCCAAATTGTTATAATATCCATTATATGGATCGCGCCGCAGAATATAATAAAAAGTGCAAACATAATAAAAATCCAATTGAACACTAAATCTTTTCTTTTTCTGACAAAGTAAAAAAGAACTATTAGCATCATAAAATATGAGAGCGATATGATTACATCCGAGCCCAGATGCAGCCATAAAATATCTGACCTCGCCAAGTAGCTGTGCCCGCGGGGAATAAAGCTGTTAGCGCTGAACAGCTGGTTTATAAATTGTAGCATCTGTTCTCCATACTCAGGATAGTCTTTGCATTTTTGTTATTTAAACAAAAACAATTTATATTGTAAACAATAATTGTTTTATATAGCTGACCGAAAATAAGAGAGCCAAGATACTTAGTGGTGTGACCGGTAAATGAGCCTTTTAGGGATTATTTCTTTAAAAAAGACGCTCTTCTTTAGAAATTCAAAAACGACTTTTGCAAACGACAATATCGTGTTAAATATATCCCATATCTAACCATGAGAGAGGGTAAGTATGAATCAGATTAGAGCTAGCCACATTTTAGTAGACTATGAACACGAAGCTAATGATCTTTTGGGTAAAATTAAGGATGGAAAGACTTTTGAAGAACTCGCGCAGAAATTTTCAAAATGTCCCTCCGGCGACCAGGGTGGGGATTTAGGTTTCTTTAAAAAAGGAATGATGGTTCCAGAATTTGAAGCAGCTGCCTTTGCGTTGAATACCGGTGAGACCTCAAAGCCCGTAAAAACACAGTTTGGATTCCACCTGATCAAAAGAACTGAGTAAATTAGATTTTTATATGACCCTGCTTCTTCTTTTTCTCGTCTTTGCGAGTTTTATAAACAGAAGCCAGAATCGCTGAAACTAAAGCTGCTAAAATCATTAAAAGTGAAATTACGATTGGAATTTTGTAAAAATCAGCAATAAGCATTTTCGTTCCCACAAAAGCTAAGATAAAACTCAACGCTGGCTTTAGATAAATAAATTTATCCATAAGTCCCGCGATGCAGAAATAAAGAGCTCTCAGTCCCAAAATTGCAAATACATTGGAAGTGAAAACAATAAATGGATCCTTTGTTACCGCAAAAATCGCAGGAATCGAGTCAAAAGCAAAAATAACGTCTGTGGTTTCGACCAAAACTAAAACAACAAAGAGCGGAGTGGCCCAGTATTTGCCATTCTTATTAATAAAAAACTTTTCTCCGTGGAACTCTTTCGTGATTGGGATAGCTTTCTTCAAAAGCTTTACGACAATGTTTAGCTCAGGATCAGCCTCTTCTTCTTTCTGCAAGAACATCTTTATGGCTGTGAAAACTAAGAAGGCTCCGAATACATACATAACCCAGTGGAACTTATTAAGAAGTGCCGCACCCACATAAATAAAGATCGCTCTCAATACTAAGGCACCTAAAATCCCCCAAAACAAAACTCTATTTTGATGCGACTGAGGAACTCTGAAATAAGTGAAGAGCATTAAAAATACAAAAAGATTATCTACGCTGAGAGAAAGTTCGATGAGGTAGCCCGCTAAGAATTCCATGCCGGCTACAGGGCCCTCTCTCATCCAAAGCAAGGCATTAAATCCAAGTGCAATCGAGATAAAAAGAATCGTTTTGAGTGTCGCCTCTTTCATCGACATTGATTTTCCCTTTTTTTGGAAAAAGCCCAAGTCTAATGTCATAATGATCAAAACTATTATTCCAAAACCAATCCACATAACTTGATGATTCACTGCTGATACTCCTTCAAAAAATGAACTCAGACTTTATAATAATCCTTATATCATTGCCATTTAGAACGGACAGAGTCGAAGATGTATGACTCGATGCAAAATGCCCTATATTGAATTTAAACCGTTTGAATTTTTGTACCGGTTCCTTTAAACCTAATCCCGGAAGAGTGGCAGAGTGGTTTAATGCAACGGTCTTGAAAACCGTCGGCCCTTCACGGGGCCCGTGAGTTCGAATCTCACCTCTTCCGCCATTTAAATTTTAGAAAACAAATCCTCTCAATAAAAAATCATCAAATATTTTTGATTCTATTTATAAAATTAATCTAATTAAAACTTCAACCACCATAGGCAAATACCTATGGAAGCTATTGTTGCTATTTATTAGCCTTCAAAAATAAAACGAGATACGGTTAGCGGCAATGGAGGTATTTATGAAAATGTTTATTTTGGGTTTAATTTTTTTATCAGCAAATGCATTTGCGCAAGAGAGTGGTTCGGTTTTTCAACTTAGTAGTGTACAAGAATGTAATCAGTCTTGTTTATACGCCGAACTTGAAGCCATAGCAGATCTTACAAGTCGTGCAGACGCTAGATGCAGTCCTGCTGCGGCAAATCGAATCTCTGACTGGCAAACGAATGTGACTGGTTATGGTAGACTAACAACGACTGCAATCTTCTCGTGCGAAAAAGAGAACAAATCAGTTTTTCAAATCAGCGGCGCAAAAGAATGTGGACTGGATTGCTTACAAGCTGAGATTGAAGCTATGGCAGATGCTAAGGCCCGTGCAGAAGCTAGATGCAGTCCTCTTGCTGCAAAGCAAATTTCTAACTGGAATACAGATGTAACTGGCTACGGCAGACTTATTACAACAGCGGTCTTTTCATGTCAAAACGAACAAGCTAATAATTAAATTGTAACTACCTTTCGTCGCTAAAAAAGCGACGAAAGCCTTTTCAAAATACTTTAAGAAAATTTACATTTTATTTACTAAATCAACCAAACTGATCCACATGGCCGTGTGGTTATCAAAATATTTATTTTCTTCATTCCGACGACCTTCAAAAGTGAAAGCCAATGTCTGGTATGCCTCGTAGTAATGGTCCTTAGAAGTTCCATGAGCATCATAACCCAGAATGTCCGGGCAAGTTCCATACTCAAAATCATTTCCCATATGTTGTTTTATCATTTGGCTAGCTGTAACAAAATTATTTTTTGCACTCATAGGCAATGTTGGCCCAGTGAAGGACCAAGGATAAAGAACTGCACCCGTACAGCAATGATAGTCCATTGAGAGCATCAGCTTTCTCTCCAGTTTAGCTTCTGCATTTAAAAAGCTTTTAAGCGCAATTGTTTCGGGCTGAGAAAATCCAATTTTTGGTTCTATAGAGATATCAAAATCACGATTCAAATCATATCCCGCACTATTCTGTCTTCTTCTACGATCATATCCATCAGGATTTAAAATAGGAATGATATAGAGTGAACCACCTTCTTCAAAAAATTGATTGATTGAAGTTTGACGCAGTCCTTTTTCCAAAAACCATCTCGGCAATCTATCTTCAATATTTAAATATTCATCACCATGAATGGCTCCTGCGATATAAATTGCTTTACTCGCTTTTGGCTTTATTGATTTCTTAGCTATTTTTATAAGTGAAAGTGGTCTTCCATCAATAGTTGTTCCATACCGAATGACCTCAGAATATTCCGGATAAGCTTTTTCTAAACTGAATAACTCTTCTACAATATTTTTATATGGCGGTCCGAATATACCTGAATCTGACTGTATTCTGTACGGTTCATGGTCAGGAAAATCTGATGCGAAGGCATTAATAGATAAGAAAATAGTAAATATTAAAAATAAATTTTTCATGTTCCCCTCCCGGAAATCAATTGATTCATAAAGTCTTTATAAACAAATTAATAAAGTCAATGAATCTAGGGCTGAATTAAACAGGCTTGCCATATTCCGCGAAAATTTGTTAAATACCCTCTATGTCGGTAGAACAAACCTTTGAACATTTTTTTAAACCCGAAGCAAAAAGAAGTGGTGCTGATTACTTTGCTAAAAATGCCGTGATCTTATCCAATAAATCAGACACGCATGTGCAAGGGTACATCAAAGGTGTCGCAGCCGGAAGGGTATCGCTTTCTTCAACATCTATCGAAAGTATTTCTTTTTCCGCAAGCTGCACTTGTCCTGTTTCCAATAAAGGACACTTCTGCAAACACATCTGGGCGGTTTTACTTTCTACCGAGATCAATTATCCTGATTTTTTGACTTCTAAAACAAATATCGAAAAAATTTCGAAAACCAATCTCAAGCAAGACGTCTATAAAGAAAAGCAGGCCGACTATCGCAAGCTTCAATATCAAAAACAAAAATTAAGCGCTAAAAAGATAAAAATAGAAAAAGAAAAAAAGAAGTTCCAAGATGAAGCCCCAAAACTCCCGAATGACGTAGAGAGTGCTTTAGTTTTTTTTGAAGAAAATGGATTTCCAATCGAAAAACCTATTCAAGAAGAAACTCTAAATAACGCGAGAAAAAAATTAGCGCGAGTTTTTCATCCTGACGTTGGTGGAAGCCACAAAGAAACCGTAGTTCTCAATGAAAATTACGATATCATTTTAAATTTTATCCGGTCTTAAGAATTTAATTTTTCTAATTCCATTTTTCGCAAAGATGGGCAGAAATACGCAACAACGCCAACTGTACAGAGACAAATGATTCCGCCAAAATAAACTGCCGGCACAGTTCCCAAAATTTTGGCGGCAACTCCGGATTCTAGTTCTCCAAGTTCATTTGAGGATCCAATAAAGATTGAATTTACCGCGGATATTTTTCCACGCATGTGATCGGGAGAGCAAATCTGTACGGCACTTGATCTCGTGATCATACTCACGCTGTCACACGCTCCACTCAAGGCAAGGGCCGCAAGCGACAAATAGAAATTCGTACTTAGGCCAAAAATCAAAATGCAAAAACCAAAACCTGCAACCGCCCACAAGAGCACAGTTCCTGATCGTCCCTTGATGGCTTTACTTGATAAATACAAAGCCACAATGGTGGCACCGACCGCAGGAGCCGCTCGCAGTGTTCCCAATCCTTTTGCTCCGATCATTAAGATATCGCTCGCAAAAATGGGCAGAAGTGCTGTGACTCCACCAAACATCACCGACACCATATCCAAAGTCAGTGCGGGAAATAAAATAGGATGTTTATAAACAAACTTTAATCCCGAAAGAAGTTCATCCTTGATCGACTTGTGCATATTCGTAGAATCTGGCGGCAAGATCTTTATCTTGATTAAGAAAATACTTCCAAAAGAAATGACAAGAGCTATGCACACCGCCGATGAGGCAACGATCGGGCCAAAAAAACCAAAAAGAATTCCGCCCAATGCAGGACCTGCAATTCGTGCCACCTGCATCACCGAAGAAGACATCGCGGTGGCTTTGAGTAAGTTTGCCTTGCCAACTATTCTGGGAACAGAGGCAAAGATAACTGGTTGTGAAAACGAACGAGCAAGTCCGGTTAAGAAAGATGCGCTGTAGAGCATGAACACTTGCATGTTGAGCGACAGTTGTGCCTGATAAATATGTTCGAGCAATAAAATCACACCAGACAGCAAGCTCACCAATAAAACATAACGATAAACAATCAATGGGCGAAGACGATCTACTAGGTAGCCTGCATAAAGCGCCAAGCCTATGGCAGGAACCGCTTCTGTAAGACCTATAAAACCCAGAGCCAATGGATCCTTGAGCAACTCCCAAATTCTCCATCCTAGAATCACTGCCTGCATCTGCACGCCAATGGTGTAGAAGAATCTTGCGGTAAGTAGTTTTTTAAAATCCAATGGCATATTTTCACCTTATAGCGAGGAACTTGTAAGGACTCTTAAATTATCGTAGATTGAATCCTATGTCTAATACTGCTTATTTTGAAAAAAGAATTCCGATTATGTTAGAGCTGGGTTTTAACGAAACTCAATTGCCAATTCTTAAAAAGTATATCGATTTTCTTTGGGAGTCGAACGAGATTCTAAACTTGATCAGCCGTAAAATGACTTTTGAAGAGCTAATTGATAACCACTTGATTGATTGTTTGCTGCCTCTTAAAAATTTTCCAACTAATGTTGAGAATGTTGCAGATTATGGAACTGGCGGTGGACTTCCTGGAATTCTCTATGCCATTCAATTTCCAGAAATGAAGTTTCATCTCTATGAAAAAAGCAATTTGAAGTGTGACTTTCTGGTGAAGTGCTTGACCTTTGCTCCTAATATTATTGTTCAAGGAGATATTCCTTCCGATCTGCCTAATATTGATCTTATCATTGCAAGAGCCTTTAAACCTATCGATGTGCATTTGGATATGAGTCGAAGTTATTATCTTAAAAAGGGGAAATACTTTCTTCTCAAAGCTAGAAAAGAGAAAATCGAAGAAGAGCTTATTCTTGCACGTAAGCGATTCAAAGATCTAAAAGTTGAAATTATTCCTCTCAAATCTCCAGTATTAGAGGTTGAGCGTCACTTGGTTCTTATCTAAATTTTCCGGCCATTTTGACACCAATAACGCGAGCCTACATTTTGCATTATTCTCTTTCTACTTATGAAAAAATGGATTTTCATTAGCGGATACTAGGGAGGGAACTATGTTTAAATTATTCTTCAAGGTGGCTTTGATCTTTGTATCAACAACATCTTTGGCAAATGCATCTAACTTCACAACTTTAAACCAATTGAATTCTAAAAAGATTTTAGAGTCTGACGGAATAAAGTTTGAAGTGCTCAAATCTCGATCCGATGATATCTTGCTGTCTTATCCGAGAGGATTGATTGGCCAAGGAAATATGTTCGGCACCTCAATCATCAAAGTTTCTGACAAAGAAGACGCAGCCCTCGGAAACCTAAAGCTTGCCTGGTTTGCAAGCCTTGCCCGTTCAGAATTGATAAATACCAATACAAAACAAGCATTGATTTTCAAAGGTTCCTTTGGTGGCGAAGGTTCTGAAACTCAACCTTTAAAAGTATTAGCGGAAATCCCGGTGACGGAGGTGACAGATTCTACAGTCACTCTAAACCTCTCTGCCCTGGGTAAAGACCTTGATATCGCGCCAATGTTTGTAAAACACAGTGGAGAAGAGATGCAAAACTTCACTCATCTCGGATCAAAAACCGTATCGGTTGATTTTTCTGTAAGTACTTTAGTGTTTGATGTGGAATCGACATATAAAATCGAGGCAACAAATCAAACCACTAAGGAAATAACTTCTAAAGAAGTTATGATCACAACGAGATGGTTTGTACGATTGAACTCTGGAATGACTCCTTATTTTGTTCCTAGAAAGAATACTCCAGGAGTTGGTTTTTTCACCAATGGCGAAAGCAGCAACGATTATATTTCTAGATTCGCAATCACAGATCTCGCTACAAATCCTGTGAAATATTATGTTAAGAACGTTCCTCTTGAGCACAGGCCAGCAGTTCTCTCGGGATTTGAAGATTGGAATCACAAACTTCAAAGTACCTTAGGACATAATCTTTTGGTTTACGAAGTGCTTGAAACAAATGATCCTCGCTATAACCAAATCATCGCGGGCGATGTGAGATACAATGTTCTAGAATGGGATATCGATAACAAGGCAAGTTATGGCGGCCTTGGCCCTTCGATCAAGCACGGTACGACGGGTGAAACGATCGCCGGTCATACTTTGATTCAAGGACCAGAAATTCTCGCTATCTATAAAAAATGGTTTAAAGTGAAAGAGCAAGTTGCAGCTCTCAGTTCTCGCGGTCAAAATGATCGAGCAGAGAAATTAAAAATGGATTTTGTAAAAGAAATTTCGGCAAAAGTAATTTCTCAAAAAAATGTTAGAAAATATAAGCTTTCTTTCAGAGATATTGAATTGCAAATTCCTTCGCAAGACATCAGGCTGCATGATCCTCTCGCAGTTGATCCATTAGATTTTTATGAAACACCGGTTGGATATACCTATGAAAATTACATGAATGGATATTGGAGAGAAATTATTCCTCATGAGTTGGGCCACAACATTGGCCTAAGACATAATTTCCGAGGAAGCTTAAAGGACAAAGGCGAAGGAACTGTCGGCTCTGTTTCGAGATCGGTAATGGAATATCTTGGAAGAGGTCATAGACACCTCAATAGAGTTTCAGAATACGATATCATGGCAATTGCCTACGGCTACCTTGGAAAAAAACCTGCGCACAAAGATTGGTTCTGCACCGACGGAGATCAAGGCATCTACAGCTATACAAATTCCGCAGAGTGTTCAAATGGGGACGCAACATCGGATCCCTTCAGCTACATGGAAGGCAAAATAAACCGCGGATTGGATCTCTTGTTAGCAAGAAATACATCTTCTGCACCAGAGTGGACCATGAAGGAAGCAGCAGGCCCGATAGGAGGATTTTTCCTTCACCTCACAACCTATGCAACTACCGCACAAGCTTCTGCCGAGAAATGGACAAATTTCTTTGGTAAGGAAGGTCGTCCAACAACTTCAGAGGAAGTTCCAGCTTATGTTTTGAATAGACTCAATGATCTTATCTGTAGCCCTGAGCTTGACGCACAAGCAGCTGCAAAAGACACCCAAGAAGGAAAAATAATCGCAGCGAAAAATTTAGAAGATTATCGCAACCATGCCTTTACGGTTATGAAAAACGTGCCGGCACCTTGGGCCATTGTCAGTAAACAGAACTTTAATTGTTACAAGGATTAGTATCTAGATAAAAGAGCCAACTCAAAAAAAATTGGCTCTTTTTCTCATCTCAGTTTTTCGAGAACGTTTTGGTCGCCGGCTACCCAGACGATGTCGCCTTCGTTGAAGATAAATGAGGCTTCTGGGTTTAGTATTCTTTCGCCGTTTCTTTCAACGCCTACGATGACGGCCTTTGCTTTTCCTCTGATTCCTAAAGAACGGATTGATTGGTTCAAGAGACTTGAATCTTTATCCACTTCTATCTGCTGCAATAAGAACAGCTCATTATCATCGGGGAGCGTACTCATGCTTGGCTCGATGATATCCTTGAATTTGCTGAGCTGCTCATCTGTTCCGATAACAGAAAGTTTGTCGTAGGGATAAAGCTTTTCGTTACCATCGGGGGCTTTGATTTTTAAATCGCCGCGTTCAATCAAGGCAATAGTCACGCCATGTTTTTCACGCACCCCAATTTCTAAAAGAGTTCTGCCTATGCTTGCCGAGTGAGGAAAAACAGAAAACTTTGCGATATGCGCATCCCAGGGAGCAATCGCAGGATTCTTTTTGCTATCGTTTAATTCTTTTTCATTAAGGTTAAGCAGAAATTTTTTCTCAATAAAATTATAAAGAATCTGCAACCGGCTTGAAAAAGCTGCTAACAGTACCACGATAATTACAGTAGGAATTGCAATGGCAATCCCTACGGAAAAATATTGCTTTAGGAGGAAACCAATCAACATCAGGCCAATAACGTATCTAACCACTTCAAGAGCAATGATCGCCCCCCGCAGTCTATTATTGCTCCAAAGTTTAGAATAAATTCCATAACTTATTTTTTTACTCACTAGAGCCCACAAAAATGGTGCCGCACAAATCAATGTGAGAACTAGCGTGATCGCTACTCCTGTAGCACCAGAAGCTATGTTGCTGTAGATGATTTTTGAAAGGACTTTTGAGAACAAAAGAAAGATTCCTAGAATCAAGGTCACATTCAACCCAATATGAATAAAGAAAGATCTCACCAATTCTTTCCACTCGCTCACAGAGCTTACAGTTTGAGCTGATGAGCTGTATTTAACAAGTGCATCATTCACCTTCGTGGGAACTCTTTTTTGAATGAATTCATAAATAGGAATGGAGTACTTGATCATATAAGGAGTGGTAAATGTCGTGATCGCCGAAACAGCAACAGCAATGGGATACAAAAAATCACTTGTGACCTTTAAACTCACTCCTAGCGTAGCAATAATAAAAGAAAATTCACCAATCTGCGAAAGACTTAAACCAGCTTGTACCGAGTGCTTTAACGTTTGGCCAGCGGCCAAAGCGCCAGCCAGCGTACTGATAGCCTTTCCAACAATGGTAACAATAGTAATGATTACTACGGGCCCTGCATATTCAACGAGAACTTGAGGATCAATCAACATTCCAACAGAGACAAAAAAGATCGCGCCAAATAAATCTTTTACGGGCTGAATGATATGTTCGATTTTATGAACATAGGTGGTCTCCGCCAAAATAGATCCCATAATGAAAGCCCCAAGTGCCGGAGAGAATCCTGCCTCTGTTGCCAGAAGCACCATCATCAAACATAAACTCAGCGAAACTATCAAAATCGTTTCAGATGACATTAATTTTTGGGCGCGCCGTAGAAAAGATGGAACAATCAAAATTCCCGCTACAAACCAAAGAACTAAAAAAAATCCAAGCTTGAGGACAGAGCTGATCATCTCTGCGCCTTCGAACTGCTGACTGATAGAAACAGTCGATAGCAACACCATAAGTAAGATCGCAACCAAATCTTCTACAATAAGGGCACCGAACACCAGTCCTGCGAATTTTTGATTCTTCACTCCCAGTTCATCAAATGCTCTGATAATAATTGTCGTAGATGAAATGGATAAAATTCCTCCGAGGAATAAGCTATCCATATGCGACCAGCCCAAGAGTTGTCCTGTCACATAACCAATACCCAACATCCCAAGAACTTCAGTGATGGCCGTGATCGAAGCTGCTCCGCCCACTTTCGTTAATTTTTTAAAACTGAATTCCAATCCCAAACCAAAAAGTAAGAAAATCACTCCGATCTCGGCCCAAATTTGAATATTTGGAAGATCAGAAATTGTTGGGAAAATAGAAAAATGAGGACCAACCAAAATACCAGCAATAATATAACCAAGAACAACCGGTTGCTTTAGTTTTTTAAAAATCAGTGTAGTGAAGCCCGCGGCGCCTAGAATTAATGCAAGATCTCTTATCAGCGGGGGTAAATGTATCATTTAAATTATTGAGCCTTCGGACAATCGTGCATTCTTAAAAGTCTTGCACCAAAATACGTACCGGACTTATCAAACTCCCATGGCGGGTATGGATAAAATTTTGCGACCACGCACTTTCCCTTCTCCGCAACAGACCACTGGCGATCCTCTGTAGAGGCCGTCATAATTTCACCGTCTTCAACTTGGATCGCTACAGCGTAGGAGAAGAGTTGCTTTTCTGCTAGTTTTTGATTGGCATTTTCGCTTCCAACTATAGCCATGGGAGCAGTTGGTTTTTCTACGTTAATGATGATACCCTTCACTTCTTTCGCGAAAATATAACTATAAAATCTCACAAACGCTACACTTGAGCCCATCAAGATCAGAACGAATACGATTGCATAGAAAAACTTCTTCATAAAACCTCTTTAATGTATAACGCTAAAAGTATCTAAGCTTTTTTGCTAAATCAAGCTGTATGTCTACGGTGACTTCTTAGGCGCGCTTTGAGGCTTAGCTGACTCATCTTTTATTTTAAAATAATTTGTTAAAAGATCGATCTTAGCCTTCGCATCTAAACTTTTGTTGAATTGCACATAAAAAGATAAATTTCTAAAAACCAGTTTTGCATAGTATTCAGTTTCTAAATACGGAATGTCTTCAATGAATTCGTATGTATTGCCTTCGTAGCGAGATTTCAACCAACCTTTGACAGGATTGACGCCGGCATTGTATCCCGCTGCAGTCAGCAACATTGAGTTGTCAAAAATATTTAGGAGCTGTCTCAAGTGTGCAATTCCCAATGGCAGAATGATTGCTGGGTTATAAAGCTCTTCAGGATTTGAGAATGTCACTGCTGTTTCGTCCGTGTGCTTGGCAGCAACTCTTGGTAACAATTGTAATAACCCGAAGGCATCCGCAGGAGATCTTGCCTTTGCATCAAAGAGCGATTCTTGTCTCATGATCGAATAAACCAATTCATGGGGAACTTTAAATTTTTTAGCGTATTTTTCAACGATTTCAAAATGTGGTTTTGGATAAAAGAACGACGGAGCTTTTTCGAAGAGTTCGAGTTTGGAATCCTTTTCAAAAATTTCTATGATCTGTTGATTCTCCTTCAGAAGCCCAGAATCACTCGACCAAGCTAGGAATTGAAGTCTCGTTGCTATTTTTTTACGAGAAGATTTTCCTATACTTCTCCACAAATCACTTAGGTACTCAGACAGAATCTGAGGTTCGTCCATAGCCAGTAATGTTTGAATTGTTTTTTCTCTAGATGGATCAACAATATCGCTTTCCTCCATTTTTACTTCCGAGGAAAGTTCTTTTTCAAAAAATTTGGGATTGATCTCTAGAGTCGCGAGTCTTCCGTAATAGCCCAAAGTATTTTCTTCAGAAATTTCTTTCAATATATCTTTGGCCTTTTCTTCTTTCTTCATATCTCTATAGAGCATGGCTTGCCAAAACAAGCTCTTGTAGTAGGAAACTTCGTCGTCTGGCCCCTTGCTTTTACTTTCCAAGGCCTCCAGTCCGTCGATGGCTTTTTCAAGCTGATTGTTCTTCTTGGCATTCCAAGCCACCAGCCAGAGTAGTTTTAATCTAAAAGTTTTATCCGGATCTTCTTCTAGGGCCTTTTCGAAATATTCGATCGCTCCAGAATAATTTTTCTTTTCCTGATCCATTCTTCCAAGAACCCAGTAGACTTGATCAAGTGATGCGGATTTGGGAGAGTTCTTGGCCGCTTCTAGCAGCAAGTTTTTAGCTGCCTCTATTTGCCCTTCAGTCCACATGTCTCTTGCAAGTTGAACAGTAGAGTCCGTATAGAATTTTGCGAATTCCTTTTTAGGATTTTTCAAAAAATACGTTTCAAAAAATTTATGACCTTTTTTAAACTCCGCAATTCCCTTCTCTTTACTTTCCTCAACTCTATAAGTAATTCTAGAATACTCATAAGCTTTAAAAATATCATCTAGCTCATCGGCTTTAGATTTTACTGATTTGTACTTATCAAGGTCTCTTGTGGATTCCTTAATGATTTGATTATAAATTTTTCGACTGGGAGCAAATTTTCTTTGCATACGTAAGCCATAGGCCGCTTCAAAAAGTTTTTTCTCTGGAATGTCTCGTCCATACTCTACATAGAATGCTGGAAACATAAAAAGCATCTTATCAAATAGTTCTTTTTGTTTTGCAGGATTAACTTTTTTTATATTTTTTCTATAGAGATTTGCTCTTTCTAAAAATTCAAGCGTCGCTCTGGCCTGCACGTCGAGATTTAAATACGCCTCATAGTACTCCGCAAATAATTCTGGACTATTGGTTTCTCTCAAACCACTGATGATGGCATCTTTTTTTAACCAATCATGTTTTAGATCCTTTACGATATTCTGTTTTTTATTGCACTTCTGAGCATATCTTAGATTCACGACCGCTTTTATCTCTGGAGTTGGGGCTTCTTGCTTTAGAAAATTTTTAAAAGCTTGGCAGGTTTTTTCAGATTTTTTATAATCCTCAATCCATTGATTTTCATTTTCTTTTTTCTCAGCCTCAGATGCAATCGCACGTTGCGCTGAGTCCAAAGAACTGCAGGACACAAAGATGAGTGCAGCAGGAATAAATGTCAGGATTGTCGAGCGAAGATGCTTCATCACAATCAGTTTAGTACTTAATTGTATGATCTCCAAGTGATAAACGTTTTTTGCTGAGCTTTGATCTTAACTTTAGCTGCAGACATTTCTTCTGAAAGTGCATTTCCGTTGGGACCAATACTTTCCGCAGAGATTTCATATTCTCCTGGTGGAAGTTTTATTCTCGCGACCTGAAATGCCCCTGGAAGCGTTGACCACTGCCGAAGATCTGCCTGATCCGTAAGGTTCAATCCAATCCAAGCCACTGCGCCCAAGAGTTCGTTTTTCTTTCCAACTTGTTTTGCAGCTGCATACTTTGCAGCAATTCCCGCAGCTCTTTTTGCAATCAGTCCAGCGTATTGATCATCGAGAGTTTTGATTGCTACATCTGACACATTATAAATTTCTTTTGTTGAAGCATTTGTTGAAAGTGAGGAGCTTAAACCCTTTATATAAACCTTTGCCGCTGAACTCTGTGTAGCCTGTGGATAAAGTTTGGGGATCCGTGGAAAATCTGGATGAGGTTTTTTAATTGGCCCAGGTCCTTGTTGATAAATAAAAATCAACTCGCTGTCACCCTTACCAATTGGATTCTCTTCTGCTCTTTTTGCAACTTCCGTTATATTGATTCCATGTTTTTTAAACAAAAATCCTAACTCATCCATGCGCGAAGACATTTTTGCTAATCTATAAGCATCTTTTTGGTAAACTTTATTTCTAGGTTCTTGATTAAGAGCGTCTTTATAGGAAATGTAGGCATCATCCCACTTTCTATCGGCTTCCCAAATGATTCCGCTCAAATAAAATGCAAAGGCATTTTGATCGTAGTTCTTTTTTCCTTCATCACGATATTTTTGCAGAACCTCGTTCGTTCTTCGGGTCTCCACCAGAGCGCCATCCAAATCATTTTTCATTAAAAAATCTAACGCCAAATAAACATGGATAAATACTTTTTCAAAATCATCACCCTTGTATTGAACCATGCCTTCGTTCATGAGAATGCTTGCGGCAACTTTTGAAATGGAGTGATAGTCCTTAAGGGCCGCGATGTCGTCCGCTTTTAGAAAAGCCTTGATGCTTTCATCGTATTTTCCTGCGAGATGCAGAGCCATTCCATAATCCAATAGATAAACCAACTGATCATCACCCTCTTCTTCGGCCAGAGGTTTTAAGACATCAATTGCTTTATCGTAATCGCCAGATCTTAAATATGAATTTGCTTGTGAACTGGTCCGAGAAAAATGCGAACAGCTCACAAGAAAGAGTAGAGAGAAAAGCCAAAGCAAATTTTTCTGAAAACTTTTCGATGCTTTGGCTTTCATGATCTTATAATCCTATAGATTTCTTTTTGTAGATTTTTCTGATTTGCTTGTATCCAGACCAAACTATGACGTTTCTTTCTAAGCTTGTTAGATTCAAAGTCACTTTGTAATAAACAGTTTTGTCTTTTCCAACTTCTTGCACAATAGAATCTAAGCGGCCATTAAGAATATAATCTGCACCTTCTTGTTTTCCCGGACCTTTTTTGGTGTCTTTAGAAACCATTCCCGTGTCTTGGTAGTCGTATTCGCCTTTGATGTCTTCTCTGGCTTCTTTATCCACGAATAATACTTTTCCAGAATTCATTAATTCTACACGCACCATATCCATCACACTTTGTGTGTCGATGTGTTCGCTCGTTTTATTTTGTAATTGCGTGATCATCACAAGTGGTTCTTTTTTTGCTGCTGCGATAGATCTGTGCGCCGTTAAGCTTGCCACTAGATCTTTAACCACTTTTTGCATGTCGGTTTCAGACCATTTGTCGTTGAGTAAGTTTGTGCTCTCTACGTTCTCATCGTAGTCACCTTTTTTGAAGGCTTTTGGTCCACACGCAGTCAAAGACAATGCGATTATTAATACTAGAAACTTCATTTTTCCTCCGGTTGCTTGATAACTTTATCGCCCGATATATTTCGAGTTAAAGACACAGCCAATTTTCTAAAAAAGAGACCTTACTTGTCTCTTTTTTAGAAAATTGGCCGGTGCTTATTTATATTAAACAGGAGATTTGGAGGTGCCAAGCTCTTATACAGGTGTTTGACATAAATTGTATGTAGACCATTATTTAGACAGGGCCTTGGTCTGGTGCAGCGTAATTACTTATAACTATTGATGTTTTTTTGCCTCAAAACCATACACTCCAAAATCCCGTGGCACATAGATTGTAATTACCTACTTGTGAGGTAATCCATTATGAAAAAACTGATTAATGAAGTTGTGATATTCCTGCTGATCATCTCGTTCACCAGCAACACTTTGGCAGCAAATACGAATTCATCTTCTGACAAGAAGCCATTGATTGCCATGACTCCAGGAGCGGAGACGCGCGCACAACCTACGCCTAAAACATTCTCGGAAATAGTCCTCGAGCATCTTGGTTTAGGTCCAAAGCCAACTATCACTCCGCAGGTTCAAAAGGCCAATATAGGAAAGTCCGGCAAGCATACTCAAGATAAGTATGGGGCTACAGAAACTCCCAACTCATTACAAATTCAAAAAGACATTATAAAAATTAGAGAAAAAAGAGAGATGGCAAGAAAATTTAGAGAGTTCATCGCTCTAGAACAAAAAAACGAACATACTTATAGAATACAGCTTGAGCAACAAAGAAAATCTATAAACTCTCAGACTATAAAACAAATCAATGATTACTATGAAAGAATAGATACTGAAAAATCTAACAATTCATCTTTGGATGCAAACGTTATCAATTCCAGAGAATACCAATTGATTGATGCTTACTACGTGTCAGCAATTCTAAGATACGTTGAAACAAACAAACAAAAATCAGAATCCAATCCAGATGCAAAATTCTCTATGACTGAATTTCAAGCATACTTAGATACAACACAAAAAATGATGAGTAAGCTCTTTGGTTTGAGTGCCGTAGCAACCAAAAATTATTCTTATGAACATCTTTTGGATATTCATGAAAAATTATCAAGCCTACCTGATAAACCTACAGTCATTATGGATATAAGAAAAAATCCATCTACACAAATAGAGGTAGATTCAGATGATGACTTGCTTTATGCCCTCGCAGGTTCTTCAGAAATTTTAAGATTTGCCTTAGAAAATTCATTGGCCCTGGTTACATATCAAGATGGTTTAATGCCTAGAAATGCAGATGGATCAATTGATGATGAGTCCATCGTAAAAATTCGAGATAGATACGGCAATGAACAAGATATGAAACTCAGTATCTTTATGATGTTGATGGGTGACCGCAGCGGCAACAGAACAAAGTCTTTTGCCCATGGTAATTCTTTATTCGCATTAAGATATCTTCTTTCTCGCTACGAATCGGAGAAAAGAAAAATTGAAGAGATCAAAGCCAACAATAAAAGAACAGTAGAAGTTGCAGCAAATCTGTTAAGAAGAAATACAGAGAACCCGGTGCAACCAGAACTATTTAATAGCGGAACAACCGACTCGTCAAAAAGAAAGCTTGGTATCGTCAATGCCGATGGCTCTTTGGATTTATCCGGAATAGAACTTCCCGCACTCAAGGCTGTCCCTAGAGAAGAAAATATTCGTTTGCAAAATTTAGTTGAAATTTTTCAACGTAGTAATCAAGCTGATAACCAAACAAGAAATGGGTTCTATTATCCAACCTCCAGAACAAACTACATTCTAAAGGTAACGCCTGAAGAAAAAGAACAATTCAAAAAAGAATTTCCAGAGTTAGAATTCGAGAGTCTCGGACGCAAAGGGAATTATATTCACCTCCGTCTAAAATCTGCAGACCAAAAAAAGATAACTCTTATGAGATATAAGGTTCAGCCTGAACTCATTAAAAAATTCTCTCCCCTCATGATAGAAAAAACTCTTGTTTCAGAAGTTAATTCTTCTGTTAAACATGCCGCCGCTGTATTCCCTATAGAATCTGTCTCTTTCTATATCGGTATGTATGTTAATACGATGCTTAACCTTAGTATTAAGTATAAAGATGATCCTGCTGCGCTAGAAAAATATTATCACGAAGCTACCTCTGCAGCTGGTCAGTTAAGCTTTTTTGCCTTCATGCTTGGAAACAGAATATTCACAAACTTAATTGGTCCACATATAGGATCTAAACAAATATTACATCAACTCCTAGGATTCCTTGGTATGGGTGTAGGTTCTATTGCTTCTGCCGGTTTTCATGATGTTATATCAATGACAAAAAGCTGTGCCATTAATCTTATGGGTGTTGACGAATTTGATGGCAAAGAACAACAAAAAGTTCTGCAAGAATGTCAGGCAACTTACGATAGAGTGGTCAGTTCCGAAAACATGCATAATTATATCGTATCATTTATGAATATTGCGATAGCCGGTGGTGCGTCTACAGCGACAACCGCCATTGCCGGATTGACTACTTCCGTCGCTGCGCAAGGATCAAAATGGGCGGTGCAAGAAGCCGCACTCGCCACCGGTAACAAGACACTTCTTCGTGCTGGTTCGACATTGGAAGGTCTTGCGATGGAAATCAACGTCGCAAATCAAGAGTTGCGCGCCTATTCTCTAACCAAAAGCGTTATGGCCGGTGGGAAGCTTACAACTTCATCTAGACTGGCAAGTTGGTTTGGATTTATTCCTGGAAAAGAAGGAAACTTAATGCGTATCAGTTTAAGCTTCGGACGCTTAGGTTGGAAACTTGTAGGCGGTATTGTTATCTTCTTCCAGTGGGATGAATGGTTTAGACCTTATACCTACAAATTTGAACAGAAAACTATGGGTGCAGGAAAAAAATTAGGATCACTGCACACCAGACAATATGAGCAGCTGAGCTACCTAGAAAAAAATAACTGGACAATGCCACTTTGTATTCTCGATGGACTAAGAACGCCTGCGCCAGGCCCAGTACCTGCTGATTGCGATCCATACAAAAATTCTACCGATATTAAAGAACAATCAAAGCTGTGGAGAGATGCTCTATTGTATAAGTTCATGGGGTCTTATTCAAACTGGTTAATGTATATCGAGAACTACCAATCTCAGTGGTCGATGACTCAGGAGTTTTACAAGCAACTCTCGAGCTATACTTATATCGCTCGATCTGAAAATTTTGATGGAAAAAAACTAAGTTACTTTAATCCATTACTCCACGATGATGACTTTAATGGCGTTCTCTATTCAGATAGAGTTAAATTATTTGATCCCTCGATGATGGACGTTGTGCGAGACGAGATGGGAGAAATCACTTTTGACGGAATGAATAAACTACGCGCACAAAGAGTTATTGATTTGCTACCAGCGATTGGTAACAAAATTAAGGAAATTCAAGCAAAGATTGATCAAACCAAAGGGCCAAAGAACTCCCTGGCTGAGAGTCTTATTGTTAAGGACTTGATTGCTACCAAGACTCTACTATCAAAAATTTCTAAGAATATTGTAAATTACCTCGTTTTATCTGAAACACAAAGAGCTAAGGAAAATAGCTCTATCCTTGATTTCTTAAAAGGAAAAAAATCTACAACGGCAACCGATGTTTCCCTTGGAATAGTAAGAAGTCATTTCTCTAAAAAAGAACTGAATGGCGAAGACTTACCTGTATACAAAGATTTTTCTCCTTTGATCCATGTTATTGATATTATCAATACATCTTTTAAGGACTACACAAGTACCTACAGAAATTATAAAGCAGAGGGGCCTACACGCGAGAAAACTCCTATAGAATCACAAATGATGTATGCGGCTTACGAAAAAGCAACATTCTTTAAAGGCCTCAGAGATTATTTGGGCAATCCTTATCCTGCCTCAAGAGGAGAGGCTTTTGTCCGTGCTTTTGATGATTTTGTTAAAAATTCTTATACAGAAGAACAAATTAAAAAAATGTCTAAAAAAACCGGATCTGTTGGTAGAGATTTACTTTGGAACGCTGTATGCGGTGAGCACTACATTGGCGAAGCAGATCTTGAAAACGATCCCATGAAAAGCAATATCATTGATGAAGAATGGGGTGAAGACGCTGACTTTAAAATACCGCGCCTTGTTCAAAAAAGGAACGATAAGCTTTGCTCAAACTACAAAGTTTCGCATCCTACCCGTGGCTTAAAAGTAACAGATTCAGTTTTGGATTACTTAATGAGAAATTCTGAACTTGGAAAAAGCTCCGGTGATTTTGATTCTCTATGGAAGGATATAATTCAATTAAAATTGGAAAAAATTTATAATAAATTTGATAAAAGCTATCAAGTGTTAATTCGCAAGAATTATATACCAAATTTAACTGGTGAGATTACAGAACCTTCTGAACCAAATCTAGCTGAAAAAATTAATAACTTCACCCCTACTGGTCAAATTACTAATTTCATTTCTGCGAAGCTCGAGCAAAAAATTGATCTTTCTGGAACTCCAATAGAGGTTTATAAGAAAATCAAAGCACAAAGAAATTCTTATGTCGCAAATGTAGGGCTCAATGTTATACAAACATATGTAGGCGAAGTGGATATTTATCTAAAAGTATTAGATAGTGTTTTTAAAAATTCTATAAAACAAAATTTCAGAATAAGGTCTGCACAATTGAAGAAACCTGAAGAAATTAATAAACTCAGAAGAGAGTTATCTGATCGTACGCAAAAATTTGATCATGTAGTGAAAAACTTTAAAGAATCTTTCATAAAAATTCTTTTGAGCTTTAAAGAAAAAAAGGTAGATGTAGAATCTGAGTATGCAGCCTTGCTTTTTTCATACTATAACATTATCAAATCTGTTGGAATTGTCGGCGATATCGAAATCAAACAAGAAAATGAAGATATCCAAGGCGTGGGAGAAACTACAACTAAAATTGTAGCCCATATTTCTAGAAGTACTTTCGGAACGAAAATTTTGGCTATGTATTTTGAGAAGAAGCAGAAAAAGGAATTGGAAGATCTTGTCAAAAAAATGGGAGCTACAGATGATGTTTCAAAGAGCTTCGTACAGGCCCAGGCTCTCGGTGATTTAGTTAACGAAAATTTCGCAAGCAAGATGAAAACAAGAATTGAGACTCACCCGGCGATCAAATCTACCTTTGAAGATCTAATGAAAAAAGTAGAAGCCGAGAAATCCATAAACAATCCCTATACTCAGGCTATAAACATGTCTTTACCTGTCCTGGACGAAGAACGTAGAATCCTATTTCAGCCTGCTGGTACACTGGCGTTTAGCTTAACAAATGAATCCGGTAGTCAGTATTTAATGAATATTCCTAGTGTTATTGATACTTTGAAAAATAAAGAATCTAATCCTCTCGACCTTCTTATGGCAAAGTTAAGCAATCAGTATTTAGCAGTCGTCGGTGCCGCCCGCAGTATCGATGTGCTGATGGAAGAAGTATATTTTAATGTGAATATCCTAGAAGCAGCAGACATTAATAATGAGTATAGACAGATTGAAATACAAAAAGCAGATAAGTTCCGCCCTGGAACAATGAGGAGGAATTAAATTCAGATTTTAAGGATTTGGCATAGAAGTTCTTAAATCTAAAATAAAGCGTACCTAAGGTCTGAAAACATAATTTAGATGTCAAAATTAAGCCCTTAGTCTTACCTTTTTTCATACCTTACAATAAAGGCATGTTTTAATAGAAAACCTAGAGGGTTTAAACTATAATTGAAAAATATTATTAAGTTATTTAAACATTAAAATAATTAAAAAACTATAAACGGAGGAATTTAAAATGAATCTAACTAAGAAAACAGTGATAGTCGCATTATCACTAGTAGCTCTTTCAACTTCAGCAATTGCGGGCCCAACAGGCGGAAAGCCAAAAAGAACTAGCGAAGATGCTGCTTCAAGCTTAAAAGGCGGCAAAAAAGTAGAAGGTACATCTGAAGCTGCTGCGAAAATAAGAGAAGGAAAATCTTATAGATTGGTTCAAGATACTATTACTAAAGTTGGCGTAACTGGAATCGTAATTAGTGGCATTAAAATCAATGCAGAGAACCAAGAAAGAGTTACGCTCAGGCTAGCTGAAGCTCTAGATAAAAATCTTCTTGGAGAAGGTGCACAAGAGACTCTCGCTTCAATCGCTAAAGATCCAACTAACGAAGCAAACAGAGCGCTTTTAGCAAACCTTGTTGGATTAGCTATCAGACAAAAGCTCACTACTGAGAATTTAGTTTTTGAAGAAATGGTAGATGGTCAAATGACTAGACTCAACACTATGGACTTCTTAAATGGAGAAGCTAAATCTATTGCTGCATCTGGTAATCCAAAATTTGCTAGCTTCTTAGCTAAGAAATCTCAGTATGAAAGAACAATGTCTTCAAAAGAAGCTATCAAAAAGGCTCTTGAAGAACTTGGAATTTCTTATGAAGAGTTCGTAAGAAGATGCCTTAAATCAAAAGCATAGTTTTAAAATAACTATAAAAAAAAAGCCAAGCCCTAAAAAGCTTGGCTTTTTTTATGCTCTTTCGAATCTACTTATTGATTCCCCGTACTGTCTTTCACTGGGCGAGCCTTTAAAGTCTTTGGATCCACTTCCACCTTCACTCCTGCTCTTGCGGCATTTTCTTTGAACTCGCGTACGAATTCTTCGTTGGTCACGCCTGGCGGCGGAGTGTTTCTATTTTCGATCACCTGCTGTTCAAATTCAGTTGAAGGGTCTTTTCCGACCGCATGATCGTATTGATCCCTAAAGACTCCTGGATCTTGCGGGTTTTGTTGTTTTGGATTTACAATAAATGGCGCGCGCTTTTTCTGTGTAGGCACCGCTTGCAGATTCTTGGGAGCTTCATTTTTTAACTCCATTTCTTTTCTCTGACCTTCGATTTCGATTCTCTTTCCTGTGCTTATGATTTTATCGTTCACTCGCTGCTCAACCTTCGAAGGCTTCTGTTCGATATTGCCTGTGTACTCTGGACCTTGTGCAAAGGCCATATTCGGAAGGATCGCATTTAGAATTATAAGATTTAGAATTATAAGTTTGTTAATCATGGCTTAAGTATACCTAAAATCTAGTGGTTAATAAAATCATTCTCATTTTGAAACATTAAATTATGTATTTTTCGGAGTAATCATTGGCAAAATGATTTTAAACTCTGTACCTTTGCCCACTTCGGAATCCACAAGGATTTGGCCGTTGTGTTTTTCGATAATTCCGTAAGAAATCGACAGACCCAGGCCGGTGCCTTTGCCTACGGGTTTTGTGGTAAAGAATGGATCAAAAATTTTACTTAAAGCTTTTTCGGGAATTCCTCTGCCATCATCCCTAATAGAGATAACAACTTCTAACCCTTTTTTCTTGGTCTCAATCCAGATCTCGCCCTTACCATCGATGGCTTGAATTGCATTGGAAACTATATTCATAAAGACTTGGTTGATTTGCCCTGCATAACAATAAATCAGCGGAATTTTCCCGAACTTGGTGTGGACTTCAATATCTTTTAATTCGCTCTTTAGAATTTGCAGCGTACTCTCTAATCCCTCTTCAAGATCATACTCTTTTTTCTCGAGCTCGTCAGATCTTGAGAAATTTTTAAGATTAAGGACAATGTCCCTCACTCTTTTTGCGCCATCTTGGCAAGACCTAATGAGCTTTGGCAGATCCTTCATCATGTACTCGTAATCCACTTCTTCTTTTGCAGCGTCAAGTTTCTTTGGGGATTTCTCGGCCACTTCGATAAGCTTTTCAAAACGATCGATATAATCCTTGAGCACTCCCATATTGCTGTAAATAAACCCAATAGGGTTATTGAGCTCGTGGGCGACTCCCGCCACCACTTGACCAAGACTTCCCATCTTAGCAGTGTGAACAAGTTGTGCTTGGGCCTCTTGCAATTCTTGGTTTGTCTTTTCGAGTTCCTTTACTTTTTTGGTCAGTTCGTTTTGTGCTTTCGTCACTTTCTTGGACATATCATTAAAGCTCTTCGTTAATTCCCCAATCTCGGTTCCGGAGTCGGCTTGGATATATGTGTGTGCGCCGCCACTTTCTAAATTTTTAACCGCACTCATCAATTGCACTAAAGGTTGAATCAAAATTCGGGAAACAATCCAAAGTGCAAAAAGAATCAAAAGAATCACGACGCCCACAACGCTGAATACCGTTTTGTTGATTCTTTTTGTTGTCGCGTCGATTTCTTTCTTGGAAGAAGCTAAACCAAACTTAATATTTTCTTGTTCTTTTTCGAAAGGCTTAATCAATAGAGAATAGGGCTCACTCTTGCTTTCAATTGTGATGAACTTTATGTTGTCTGTTTGACCCTTTTGATAGGCGGAAGCCCCAATCAGTAAGAAATCAGGTTGAGTGGAAACAATCGGTTTGAATTCTTTATCCAAAATCAAAACATCTAGGTTAAATCTAGTTTTTAGGTTATCAATAAATTTTTGATCGATACGGATGGTCTCCTGAATGTAACCGTCGATGTTTTTTCTTTTGCCCACAATCTTGGAATAGGAGATCAAATCAAAACCTGATTTAGGGTTGATATCGCTCAGAATAATTTGATTTTTTTCTTTAATGGTTTTTATCAAAGAATCTGTCAGGAAAACATCGCCCTTTTCTAACTGGAGCTCGTTAATGATAAACCCATCTTCATCTTTTTTGAAGGCCACGATCAGCTGCCCCTCTCTATCAAATAGAGAAATCTGATCCAGGTAGCCTGCGCCCAGCCACTCCGAAGCTGCTCTTTTTAGGTTGGGAATATTTTTGGTAGAGATATTGTAAACCAAACCATCGTCAGTTGTATGGAGTTCGCCTGAAGTTTTTAAATAATTTTTTAGTTCATCGATAGATTTGGAAATAACAATAAAATTATCATTCAAACGTTTGAGCATTTCGTCGCTGAATACTTTTTCAAATTGGACTAGTGAATATCCCGTAATGAATGTGAGCGGAATCAAAGAGAACAATAGAAACCAAAGCGTCAGCATGGTTCTTAGAGATTTTTGCGGATATAGAAAAATCTTTTTAATTTGATTCATTACATTCCTAGTTATTTTCCGGAGTCGGGCCTTGAGAAGAATCTTCTGCTGGAACCGTAGATCCCTCACCGCCCTCTTCAGAATCTTCCATGCCTGATGAGCCTGCTCCTGCTGCACCACCGATATTTTTCTTTTCTACCCAGAGAATATATCTCTCTATTCCCTCGGGCATAATCCTTGGATGAGAAGATTTGACGATATTGAATGGAGCATATTTTTTGAGCCCGTCTTGTAAAGTGCCACTATTGTTTTGTGGAACAGAAAAATGGAAGTAACTTCCGCCTTTTCTTCTCCAGCCCAATTCCACTTCCCCGGCTTTTTCGCCCCCAAGACTAGAAATAAGTGTGGCGATTTCTGGAGTGACTGTATCTACGTCCTCCACATACATCGTCATACGATAAACATATGCGTTTCCTTTTTTAGGAGCAGGCTTCGCTACCGGTGCTGTCGCCACAGGTGTTGTTGCTGGAGCTTGAGGTGCAACCGCCGCAACCTCCGTAGGTTTTGTATCCTCAGGTTTTATTGGCTCAATGGAAGGCTTAAGCAGCAGGGGAATTTCCTTGGAAGCAATAATAGGAGCTTTAAGTTTTACATCAGCAACTGCTATTTGCTCGCCAGTTTCTTCTTTGCCTGAAATTTCTGTTTCCGCAACCATTTCGGGTCCCGGCGGCTTGATATCAAATTTTTTCACAAGCATTGAATCTGGCTGTGTTTCTTCGCCCTTAAATAAATTTGGAACTTGAGTGACGAAAAGCGCGATCGCTACCGCCACCACAACAGCTTCAAGGGCCCAACGTACTGGTTGCGGAAAACTATTCCATTTTAATTTAGAGAATAATTTTTCTGTGGGTTTTGGCTGATCTAAGATCAAATCCACTAAGGGTTCTGAGACTGAAATATTTTTTAATTTATCACAGTAAGAAATTCCGATAGAAAGTTTTTTTAATTCTTCACGCACTCTCGGCGAAGACTGAAGCCCCTCTTCTACCGCTTGATGTCTTAAGGGATCGAGCTTTCCTGATTTGTAATCATAAAGCATTTCGATACACATGAATTCACTTAAGTTTCTTTTACGCATCAAAACCCCCGCCAGGAGGAACAATTTCACCTAATATCTTTAAACCTTTTCCAACGCGGTACCTGATGCTTCCCTCAGTTACGCCGAGACCTTCTGAAATGTCTTTATCTGAAAAATTTAAAAGCTGTGACCAGATCACGGCGAGATAAAGTTGTGGATCGATATCTTTTACAAACTCTCTCCAAGGTTCAAGCTTAAGTGTGGGAGGAATAATCCAGCCTTCTGCCAAGAGATCAAAATCTGTAGCTTTGATATTTCTTTTTTTTGAATATTTTTTCCAAACTTTGTAAGTTGAATAAACAAGGAGAGGCTCCGTAGGACCATGAGTCTCTCTGCGCTTTAAACGTTTATCATAAAGTCCTAGGGCTTCAACAGAAGCCTTTAGTGCAAGGCTCTTGTCTAAGAACGTGTAGAAAAAAAATAAAGCGACAGATCTTATCTGTGCTTCTTTCATAGATTAGTCCGTTGTGAGTTGTCTGAGGAGCTTGATCTCTTCAAGCACTTTGCCTGACCCCATAACAACGCAAGTGAGTGGATCTTCAGAGATAGAAACCGGAAGACCCGTTCTTTCTCTCAACAGAACATCAAGATTTGATAGCAATGCTCCGCCACCTGTAAGAACGATACCGTTGTCCACGATATCACTTGCAAGTTCTGGAGGAGTTTTTTCTAGAGCAGTTTTCACAGCATCTACCACTTCAGAAAGTGGATCCATCAAAGCGTCGTGCACTTGAGTGCTTGTGATCTCGATTGTTTTCGGAGCACCAGCAACGAGATCACGTCCTTTGATCTCCATTGTTTTCTCTTGCTCAAATGGGTAAGCATTTCCAATTGCGATTTTAATATTTTCGGCAGTTCTCTCGCCAATCAACAAATTGAATTGGCGACGAACATAATTCACAATTGCTTCATCAAATTTATCACCAGCAACTTTAATGGATTTACAATAAACGATACCGCCGAGTGAAATCACAGCAACGCCAGTTGTTCCGCCACCAATGTCTACAACCATGTTTCCACTTGGTTCTGTGATTGGTAAGCCTGCACCGATAGCTGCTGCCATTGGTTCTTCGATCAAATAAACTTCTCTTGCTCCAGCGGAGTGTGCAGATTCTTTTACGGCTTTCTTTTCCACTTGAGTGATTCCGTAGGGAACGCAGATGATGATTCTTGGACGAATGAAGCTTTTCTTAGCTCCCGTAGATTTTGAAATAAAATATTTTAACATTGATTGCGTAACTTCGAAGTCAGCAATTACGCCGTCTTTGATTGGGCGGATCGCAACGATACTGCCTGGAGTTCTTCCTAGCATCTCTTTTGCTTCTTTACCAACGGCAAGCACTCTTGATTGGTGTGAGCCTCTCACGTTTTTTTGAACCGCAACCACCGAAGGCTCGTTCAAAATAATTCCGCGACCTTTTGCAAACACAAGCGTGTTCGCTGTTCCCAAATCGATAGCAATATCATGAGAGAAATACTCAGATATCTTACTGAAAAAACTCATGGTTATATCCTTCTCAAAAAACTTTTTTAGACTGATCTAGTGTAACTGGTTTGAAATGTGAGTCAACCCTCTAAACCTCTAGAATTATAGCTCAAAAATTTTTTATTTTGACAGCTTAAGACGCGGAGTGATATCAACCCACAGATGACACAAGATATGTACTTCGAAAAAATTCAGAACTTCCTTGAGACAAAACCCGCAAGCCACAAACTCATGAGCTATCTCAACTCGAGCGCTGAAATTGGAATCAAGATTGGAAATAATCTTGATTGCTCATATTTTAAACAAGACGGTAAGGCAAAATTAGAAAAGCGCACTCCGAAATCCCCTGATGTGGTATTCAATTTTACCCCAGAAGCCGCCGAAACCCTTCTTAAAACCGAAGGGATCGATCTAGGTGATCTTGTGGTGGATGTTGTGAAGCTCTACCTGGCTGGAGTTGTTAGTATCCATCTGGCGGGGTCAATCCCTCTTCTTCTATTTCGGGGTTACGTCCAAATTCTAAAAGCTTCTCGCGCGCAGCTTCTGGTACTTTTAAAAGATCGCGGATTAGGTAACTTGTCGATCCTCTCACTAATTCAGAAGCTAAAATCTCCGAAGTAGATCCCGGAAAGTTTCCATTCTCTAGAGCCCTCAAGATTCCATGAAGTTCACTTTTGTAATAAGAGAGAATCAAATAATCTTTTGGACCTTTGACTGTAATGTCCAGGGTTAAAAACAAATCTTTGATTTCATAAAATGCTTCGATTTGAGTGAAGCGATATCTCGAAGGCTCTGTTGTTTTCGCAGGATCAATTGTTACTTTGTACAATCCCTCTTTTACTTTTTCTGTATGGGCCTGCAAACCTAAAAGCTTAGAAACTTTTTTTATCGCTTGCGAAATCGCTAAGCGTGCAATCCAGTCGGCATACATGTATTTGATACCGCTGATGTCTTTTTCTATGACTTTTATATTCGCAAATTCGTACGCTTCGTTGTCTGTCACTTCGAGATAAATTTTGGCTGGATTGCGTTCGCTAGCTTCAGGCTTCGGAGCTTCTTGAAGTAAAATTCTAAAGTAATCCAAGTACCCGCTCTCGTCGTAAAGTTTCTGATATTCAAGGACATCACCTTTGAATCCCACATGAGCGAGCCACTTTCCGAGTATCGTATCAAAATCTGTTTTCTCTAATTGAGATTGGCTTGTTGATGATAAAAATATTATAGATATAAATCCCAAACAAACTATGGAAAGCAAAACCTTCTTCAACACACGTCCCCCCAAAAAGAACTATTTCTTCCACGAGAGCTCAAAGCTTTCGTGTTTGCGTACATCTGCGATATTAAGCTGACGCTCTTCCTCGCTCCAATCTAATTTTTGCTGGAAGATTTGTGACAATCGCTCGAGATGCTTAAAACCATGATCCTTCTCCGCCAAGAATAGTGGTACCCGCCTTAGATAAAAATCCAATAGTTTTCCACACATAGACTCATTTGATGCGAAGTGCGCTTCCATTTCCCAAACCGAGGTTTGCGCTGGACTATAGTACTGACTCACAATATCAAACGCCTCTGAACCATGACGGTCTAAAAGTATTTGGATCTCGTTTTTCGAGAAATGAGTCTTGGAAGTGAGTTCATCGAGTTTACTTTGGGCTTCTTTAAAACTTTCTGCAGTCACTTTTGGATTGAGAGCGACCTTAGTATTTCCGGTTTTAAATTTCTTTCGATCAGCTTTTGAATAATTTTTTAAGAATTTTTCTACAGTTTGTTCGGCCATTTTTCTATATGTCGTGTATTTTCCGCCAGCAACGAAGGTGATATTGCGTGGATCTTCTAAAATCACATGTTCGCGACTCGTTTTACTTTCTGTTTCCGATCCATCATGTACCAAGGGCCTTACTCCTGCATAAGATGCCAGGATGTCTTCTTTTCTGATGGCACCAGGAAAGTATTCTTCTACTACTTTTAAAAGATAATCGACGTCGGCTTTTGTTGAGTGAACTGTTGATGGATTATCTTTGAAATCTGTATCGGTAGTTCCGATGATGATCATTTCGTGTCTAGGTATTCCGAATACGATTCTTTTTTCTCCTTCCGTTGCCATCACCATAGCACACGGAAGTGGCAAGCGATCCTTACTGAGCGTAATGTGAATTCCTTTTGATGGGCGAAGAAGTTTTTTCCACGTTTTCAACAGACTTTCCCCCAAGATATCTGTCCATGGACCGACCGTCGAAACAAAATGTTTCCCCTTGAGAGTGAATTTTTGCCCGGAGAGAACATCTTCGCAATCCAACGCCGTCACTTTTTCGTTCGTCATTTTTGCGCCAACGGCCTTCACGTAACTGATTTGATCCGCTCCTAAGCGCTTTGCAGATCTTAAGGTTTCAATTACAAGTCTATCGTCGTCCATGTATGCATCTGAATAAACAAAAGAACCCATCAGATTTTTGGGCTGTAGGATTGGAATTCTTCCAACAGATTTTTTGGCAGAAAGTCTTTCGTGAAGTTTTGGCGCGCGAAAAAGTGAAAGGGCATCATAGAGCCACATGCCGAGGCCCATTTTATTCATACCCACTCTGCTCCCCTTGTAAAGTGGAAGTAGAAATCTCAAAGGATGAACCATGTGCGGTGCAATTTTAAAAAGAAGCGCTCTCTCTGAGAGAGCCTCGAAGACCAAATGGAATTCCATATTTTCTAAATAACGAATTCCACCATGAATGAGTTTGGATGATCTTGAACTTGTTCCGGAAGCAAAGTCAGAAGCTTCTACGAGGGCTACTCTCATTCCACGGCTAGCAGCATCTCTTGCGACACCTGCGCCCGTGATTCCGCCACCGATGATCACCACATCATATTCTGTTTCGGACATTTTTTTGATGATTTGTTTGCGATCTAAAAAAGAAAAACTCATTTTAACCACCGGTTATTTTTCAAACGATTTTTGTCGTGTAAACTTCTAAGTAATTTTTTGTTTGATTGGCTATTTTAAATGGCAACTGCACCTTTTCATCGAGACTATCAAAAATAGAATCTTTATTAAAGAGTACCCTTTGTAAATGCTTATCTCTGCCATACTTATAAGCAAAATCCAAAAGCTTCAATCCTGTTTCTTGATCTGTGTAAGATAGATATTCAATCCAAAGTGTTTGCGTAAGAGATTCCATAAAGAGAATAGGCTGAGCTAAAAAATATGCTTTGAGAGCTTCTTTCTCGTCGTACATGCCAATGCACCAACCGGTTTTTAGGTAATGCTCAAGAGATTCAGGTCTCCAGGCCGCCTTCCATACCAAATTCATGCGTTCGATCTCGTCGAGATTTTTAATCTTGGATTCTTCGAGGTTTGTGATCTCTTCGAGATTTTGAATGGTGAGGACTTTAAAATTTGACATGTATATAGAGGAATATATAGCTTCTTAGTATGCAGTACAAAGATTTTTCAGATGAGACTTGGAGTTTTATTACGAGGCAAATAGATGATGCCGTGAAGGCCCCGGGCCCTCATTATGCAGCCTTTGATGCCGACGGCACCCTTTGGGACAACGACGCGGGCAATGCCTTCTTTGACTATGAAATTGATAATCAACTTGTACCGCTACCGCCGGAACCCTGGAAACATGTTTATGCCGTGAAAGAACAAGATCCCAAGAAGGCTTTCTTATGGCTTGCGCAAATTCATAAGGGCGTTCCCATCACGACTGTCCGTCAGTGGGCGCAAGATTCCTTGAGCAATCGAAATGGTATTCCGTGCTTTCCTGCAATTAAAAAACTGATCGAATATCTGCGATCAAAAAATGTTCAGGTCTTTGTAGTTACGGCTTCCGTAAAATGGGCCGTGGAGCCTTGTGTGGCTCAACTCAATATTCCTTTTGAAAATGTTTTGGGAATTCAAACCAAGATCATCGATGGTGTGTGCTCAGATATTCAAGAAGGACACATTACTTACCGCGAAGGCAAAGCTCACGCGATACTAGAAAAAACCAACAACATTAGACCCATTTTGGCTTGCGGAAACACCATGGGAGATTATTGGCTCTTAGACATTGCAACTCACGTGCAACTTGCTGTGAGAACAGAAAGCCATGATGTCGCATTTAAAGACAAAAATATTCTGAATCAAGAAAAAGCTCTCTACCACGAAGCCATCCAAAGAAAATGGCTAACTCATAATTTCTTAGGCTAAAAAGGTACCCCTTAGTTTTTCGTACTGGTACTGCGTCAAATTTTAGCTCATCGCCTTTTCGATATCGGCGACTTCTTTTGGCGCGAGGAGTGTTAGATTCTCGTAGCCTTTTTTCGTAACCAAAATATTATCTTCGATACGAACACCCAAACCTCTTAATTCTTTTGGTGCGCCTTCATCATTTTGTGGAACATAAAGCCCGGGCTCAACGGTGAAAACCATTCCCGGTTCTAGCTTTCTAGATTTTTTGCCGATTTGGTAGTGGCCGGCATCGTGCACATCCATTCCTAGCCAATGAGAAACTCCATGCATGTAGTATTTTTTGTAAGAGAGATCTTTGATTAATTTTTCTTTTTTGCCTTTAAGAAGTTTCAGATCGATCATTGCTTCTGTTAGCATCTCGATTGTTTTTTCCTGCATAGCACTGAATTCCATTCCCGGTTTCACCATGGAAATAATGTGCTTATTCACCTTCAATACGTGTTCGTAGAATTCTTTTTGGATCTTTGAGAACTTACCACTAACAGGGAAAGATCTTGTGATGTCGCCAGAGAAATAATTGTACTCGGCACCAGCATCGATCAAAATGATATCGCCTTTTTTGCATTCTTCATCGTTAAAAACATAATGAAGAGTGGTTGCGTTTTTTCCACTCGCGACAATGGCGTTGTAGCCCTGTCTTGCTGCCAATTGATTTTTAAATTGGAATTGAATGTAACCTTCAATTTGTCTTTCATTCATCCCTGGCTTTGTGAACTTCATCGTTTCTTTGTGAGCTTTCGCCGTGATCTCGCAAGCCTTTCTTTGCCATTCAATTTCGGTAGCATCTTTGAAAAGTCTAAACTCACCCAAGAGTTCTGAACTATCAAGAACTGGAATATTCCCACGCACTCCTCTACTGTAAACCGTTTTTGCTTTTTCTAAAGCCCTTAGGAAAATCACATCATGCTTCATGTGCTGCTGAAGTCTAAAGTAAACTTGCTTAACGTCTTTGATCAATTCAGGAAGTTTTTCTTCTAATGTATCAATCAAGTAAACTTCGTCGATACCGAAATATTTTTTTGCACCCTCTGGTCCATAACGAAAACCATCCCAAGTTTCTCTGAGCTCATCTTTTGGACGTACAAATAAAATTGTTTCTGGTTTTTGGCCGGGTCTAAAAACAAATACAGATTTGGGTTCTTCAAAACCCGTCATATAAAAGAAATTTGTATCTTGACGGTATTCATATTCAGCATCGTGGTTTCTTAAAAACTCCGGATTCGAAAAAATCACCATGGCAGAATCCTGCATATACTTGCCGATTCTTTCTCTTCTCTTCTTAAAAATACTCACATCAAATTGTGGCGTCCTAGACAAGCAAAGCTCCTCTCAAAAGGTGAGCCGCACCTTTTGCTCAGAATTGCGTTATTTAACGCAAAGTTTTGGAAAAGGTGCGGCTCACCTTTATAGACCGAATTGTTGGGTGATTTTTTCGGCGGCTTCTTTGCCGGCGCGTTCACCCAATTGAATATATTCTTTTCTGGATTTAAAGTCCAAGATGTTGTTGGAAATAGGAATTCTGATCGTTTGGTGAACGTATTTTTTGTTCTCGTTTATTGATTTATTGATATTTGACCAGAGGATCGCCGTTGATTCATCCACCTTAATTCCTGCCAGTGGGTAATGTGAAGTCACAACATCAACAAGGATAATATAATCCACGCCTCTAAATGCCACTTGATCAATAAGGTATTTCGCTTGGAGTGATGAGCTCACCCATCCATTCTTGCTGGTTGTTATAGGCGGTTGACCTAAGCAGTATCCAAGAGTGTCTTTATAAGTACCTTTAAAGATCATCAAGCTTTTAAAATTTTTCAAGTTGTCCGTGATACATGAAAAAGGAATTTTTCCGGTTTCAACTTTTGCATCGCCAAACATGGTTTTTAAATAGGGCTCAACTTCTGAAAAAGGTTTTGGTTCTTCAGAGGACAATAATCCTTTTTTAGAAAAATCATCAGGAATCTTTGAAGCTTTCCACTCTACATCGTGAGCTTTCCCATTCACAGAATAAAGTGCCCCCATGAGAGCTCCCCACTCTAGACCTGCTATGGTGTGAATAGGAATTTTTGCTTTTTCAAACTCTCTCAATACTCCAATATAGGCATAAGATCTTGCGCCGCCGGGGCCCAAAACGATTCCGATCTTTGGAACCTTAACGTCAGGAATAGCTGGTGGTTCTGCGCCCTCGCCGCTTTGATCAGGAATATCTACGCGATTTGGTAAATCTCCCGTGGCAGGAATTGGAAGATTGGTTTGCGATCCTTCTTTTCTTTTTGTCGCGACAGAGCACGCGATGAGATTAAAACTAATGAGTATTACGAGTAGAATGCTGAATTTATTTTTGCCGGATTTATTTTTTTTGTGCATAAACAAAGAACTCCTGGTTGCCGTCTGATCCTGTAATTGGACTTTCAAAGTAGTTTAAGACTGAAAAGCGTGAATCTTCAAATAAAGATTTTATCAAAATTTCCACCCTTTGGAAGAGAGAAGTGTCTTTCACGACCCCACCCTTACCAAGGTCTTCTTTTGCGACTTCAAATTGGGGCTTTACCAAGAATAGCAGCAATCCGTTTTGTTTAAGGAAGGGCGCGACATGAGGAACTACAAACTTTAACGAGATAAAAGAAACATCGCACACGATAAGGTCAAATTGGTCATCTAGACCAAAGCTTGCAAAGAAATTTTTGCCGGACTTATCTTTTTGCGACAGATTCTTAACATGAACGCCTTCATAAACATGAAGCTTGGGATTTGACAGCAGTGAGTGATGGATTTGTTTATGGCCCACATCAATCCCCACAATTTCCTTTGCTCCGTTTTGCAAAAGGCAATCTGTGAATCCACCTGTAGAAATCCCAATATCTAGAATTCTTAAGCCCGAAACATGAAGTGCCACTTGAGTGAGCGCACCTTCCATTTTGATTCCGCCCCGAGAAACGTACTTGTTGCTTTGCCCGTTCTCTACGCGAATTGAATTTTTAGTTTCTTCATTTATGTCGACTTCAAGATTTGATTTTAGAATTTTTTGATCTTTTAGAAAAACAATGCCTTCTTCAATCGCAGCCTGTGCTTTATTGCGAGATTCAAAGAATCCCCACTCCACTAAAACTGAATCGATGCGTTTTTTAGACATTATTTTAGTCTTTTAGAGTTGAATTGAGAAAGTGAAGTTAGAAATTGTGACGTTTCAAAATTTACTAAAATTTCGAGAGACTTTTTAGTGAGACTTTGTAAAAGTGCTTTGGATTTTTCTAAGCCCAATACTCCCACAAAACTTCCCAATTCGTGTTTATCTTTATCGAGAATATCATCTGCAATTTGAAAGTTTAAGCCAATGTATCTCGAATATTCCTCGAGAGCCTTGATTTGCTGAGAACTCGCCTCGCATAAGATTGCTGAGCCCACAATTGCGGCTCTCATTAATGCGCCTGTTTTATTGATCTGCATTTGGGAAAGCTCTTCAACGCTCACTTTGTTTTTTTGGGTCGAAAGGTCAACGTATTGACCGCCGATCATTCCGAGAGTTCCCGCACACTCTGCTAAAATATTGATAACTTTTAAAGTATTTTTAGGATTCGAAGAATTTTCAGACAATACTCTAAAGGCCTCTGTCAAAAGCGCATCCCCTGCGAGGAGCGCTGTTGCCTCCCCGTAAACCTTATGATTTGTAGGTTTTCCGCGTCTTATGTCGTCGTTATCCATGCAGGGAAGGTCATCATGAATAAGAGAATAAGTGTGAATCATTTCGATAGCTAAGGCTAGCGGCAAAACTTTTTCGTAATTGCCTTTGTTGGACTGGAATAAGTCAGCAATGGCTAAGCAAAGAACTGGGCGAAATCTTTTTCCCTCACCAGAGAGTGAGTACTTCACCGCTTCATAGAAATTTTTTAGTTTGTCTGTGTAATTTATAAATTGAGACTCATCGAAATCAACATGTGCTTTGAGAAGAGAAAGATTTTTTAGTTGATTAGAATAGTAGCTTGAAAAAAATGAGCTCTGGGAGGATGTTTTTTCGTTTAAAAAATCCTCGAAAGTTTTTTGATATGAAGAGTACTGGCTATCAAAGTTCAAAGCTTAATCGGCCGACTTGGCTGGACTTTCACTAAAGGGTACAGTTACTGGATTTCCATTTTCGTCTAGACCAGTTAAGATTTTTACTTTTTGCTCAGCCTGACTCAGATGAGATTGGCACTCTTTTGTCAGTTTAACGCCTTCTTCAAATAACTTTAAAGATTCGTCGAGCTCTAAATCTCCTTGTTCCATTTTTTTTACAATTTCTTCTAAGCGCTTAAGTTTGTTCTCAAACATATTTTCCTCACTTACTTTGCTACTGGTATGTTACCAGTCACTTTGTAGATTTCACCTCAGCCACCACTTCGCCTTTGAAGAGTTGAATGCTGATTTCATCACCTTTTTTTAATTTTTTTACATCTTTTATAATATTGTCTTTATCATTTTTCACGATAGCGTAACCACGATCCAACACTTTTAGTGGACTTAAAGAATCTAAAACGGAAGCCCATCTGATGAACAACTGTCTTTTGAAAGTGATATTCTTTTGAATCGCGTTTTGCGCTCTCCCGGAAAGATCATCCAGTTTGAGCATAAGATCTTGAAGTTTTCTTTTTGGATCTACAAGTTGTCTCTGCGCGTGGAAGAGCTTTTGTTTTTCCATTTGAATTTTTTTATTCATCGAGTTTCTCAATGCTTTAAACTGCATTGAAATTCCACCCATAAGGTCCGCAGCATTTCTAGAAATCAATTCTGCCGCTGCAGATGGTGTCGGTGCTCTCAAATCGGCAACAAAGTCAGCAATCGTAAAGTCCACTTCATGCCCCACAGCCGAAACCGTTGGAATTACCGATGCAGCAATGGCTCTCACCACAGCCTCTTCGTTAAAGGCCCAGAGATCTTCGATGGAACCTCCACCCCGACCTACGATCATCACATCAAAATTTCCGATTTTATTTGCTATTTGAATGGCTGCAACAATTTCCTTTTGAGCTTGAATGCCTTGTACTGCACAAGGGAAAATTGTAACTTCGAGATTCTTCATTCTTCTTCCGAGAACATTAAGCATATCTCTGATTGCCGCTCCTGTTGGAGAAGTCACGATGGCTACTCTTTGCGAGTGTTCTGGGATTTTTCTTTTTCTAGCTTGATCGAAAAGACCTTCTTTTTGAAGCTTGGCTTTAAGTTGTTCGAAAGCTATCTGCAAAGCTCCGGCGCCAACAGGCTCCATCACTTCGCACATGATTTGGTACGAACCGCGCGGCTCATACACTGTCACCTTACCGCGAACCAGAACTTCCATTCCGTCTGCAGGTTTAAATTTCACGTGGCGGTTAAAACCCTTGAACATCACTGCGCTGATTTGGGCTTTATCATCTTTTAGGCTGAAATAAAAATGTCCTGAAGAGTGAGGTTTGAAGTTTGAGATTTCACCCTTGATCCAAATCATAGGGAATTCACCTTCAAGTTGATCCTTGATGGCGCGATTCAGTTCATTAACGGAGTAGACTTTAGATTCCTCTGTCTCCTCGACAACCTCATCTGCGAGCTCTTCGCCCGGCTCAACGTTAAACATTAATTGATTTAAATTAGACATATCTGACATCGGACATGAAAGTATTTACAGAGCGAGGGAGTGTCAATTACAAAAAAAAAGATGGCCTGCAGTTATCTAGAATAACGACCCGTTTTAAAAAAGTGGTAGGCTGTGTAGCGACTTTAGGCTTCTCAATACAAGTTGAGCTTGCTCACCATCGCTAAGAACTGCCCCCTATATTATTAAATCTTGTAGGGTCGTTTATTGCTATAACAACAAACCATCTAATAACACTATAATACCACCGATTCTCGGACAGACAAATAAAACTATTTGTGAAAACGCAAAAATATTTCTTATGGCGATTTATACATTTTTAGAGAGGAAAATCCTTATATGTGACAAGATGTAGCTAATAGTCGAGCGTTGACTTATCGAAAAAAATTATTTTCTTGCCAAAGATTTTTGGCTCATAACTTGCTAAGGAGCTTTAGATCACTAAAGATTGGTGTACCAAATGTTTTGCAGAGACCAAACAGAACCTATAATCAGGCAAACGAAACCTAAATATCTATGGCTTACAAAGTTTGCGTGAAGATTTTTTGGCAATCGCTCTTCTGCCAATTTCATGAAAAATTCTGAATTCAAAACAAGCGTCATGATCAGGCCATAGCCAAAAACGAAATAAGGAAAAATCATATCGAGTTCTTTGTGTGTCATACATATTTATCGGGTTTTTGCGGATTGTCTTTATAGGAGGACTTATTTTGAACCGCGACTTGCAGGGCTTAAATTATCTTCCCCAACCTCAATAAAATCTCCAGCCCTTCCGCCCGCTTTGACTTCCTTAAATCCTCCCGCTGGTCTTCTTGATTTAATGGGTCCAGCTTTGCGTTTTGGAGCTTCGTGGATCGACAAAACAGGAATTGCCGGTTGAGCGGTGGGTATTTTGGGCTGTACTAATAACCCATCATTATGAATGTAATCGTCGTTATAGTAAGAGCCGTCGTTATGGGATTGCCCTCGCACGTTGGATTGTGCTCCCGATGAGATGGAATATAAAAATATGAATATCGAAACAATGATCTTCATAATCACTTATCGGCTGGAAATCTCAAAACTAGACTATGGGTAACTGGGCTATAGTTGAAATATTAATTGTCTCATTATGAGACACTTCCAAGATCAGTAGATACTAGAAAGAAGGAGGTCTATCTCCTCCATGGCATCAATAGCAATAAAAATTTCCGTATAAAGAATTATGAGATGGGCCTGCAAGGCATATGTTATTTCCACTTGCTCACCTGCATCGCATTTGGTGGTGATGGGCTTTAGCTCTTCAATACTATCCAATCCAAACGTAAGAACCATAGGATGTAATGCTCTTTCTAGATTTAAAACAATTCTCTCATTGATAATTTTTTTATCTAAAAGCCATTTTTTATTTTCACGCAGGGCTTTTGTATAAATTTGATAGAGAGACTGCCCCAACAAAGACATCTCCGCAATGTTCTTACAAAGCTCCGCTTGCTCCTCTTCTTTTAATTTTCCAACCATAGAGGAATATTTTTTAATAACCTCTGTATTGGCGGCCAAGAAACCTCGTTGAAAATTATTGCTGAGTGGTTCAAATCCACCCTTTAAAGTTTTGGTTAAGATTGAAAAGCTACTTGTAATTACGGTTTGAATTGTAATCGCGTTTTTTTCTCCAAAATCCAGAGCATGCAAATATTCGTGCAACATAACGCCTAAGATTTCTTTATATAAAGAATCCTGAGGAATGGTTTTTAGTTGATAAAAGCTAATGCAAATGGGACTACCAATCTTAAACTCTTTGATCGACGCATAACCATGGGGTTTGTCCTGAGATGCGCATGGTCCGTCTTTTTTGATTATAATTTCTGAGGCCTTGACGATTTTTTCGAAAGCACGCCTTAAGGGCGCCGGTCTTTCTTTCATCGAATACATCTCATGGTCTTCGATTTCTTTATCGATTTGGGCTCTCTCTTCTTCGGGGACTAACTCTGTAAGTTTATTTTTGAAAGCGCGTAGTAGAATTTTTTTTTCTTTGTTTGAAACACTCTCTATAAAATAGAGATCTAAAATAGAATTTACCGCTTTTGGAAGATCTTCTATTACCTCAAGGTAGGTATCCTCGATTTCTTTATCCGTACTGAATACGGTATTGCCACCGCCGCTATCTTGGCCGCCCTGAACTACGCTTTTATTTTCCGTTTTTGAGCAGGAAATTATGGTGATTGAGAATAACAATAAAACTAAATATTTCATTTTTTATCCTCTGTGCCGTTTGAAAAATACATTTTAAAAAGATTGGTGTCCTTTTGTTTATGCAGCTCAATGGTTTTTCTAAAGGATTCCATTCCGATTAATATCGAATCGATATCTCCCTTATCCAGAGTTTCAGCTACTGGATTTTCACAAAAACCATAATAGTCACTCGAGGCTGCTCCCAGTTGAGTTTCAACAAAAATCTTTTGAGCATACAGGCAATAAGAACTGCGTTGAGCAGGGTTGATATCGTAATTGTAGCAATCAGGACTTTTATTTATACGCGCTAATTTTAATTCATATTTTAAAATATTTATATCCATCTTATAGGAATACACTCTCTTTGCTTCCATTAACGAACACAGCTCAACTTTGTCTGGAGATGTGAGTGGAGTTTTTCGAATCAAAGATTCTATCTTGCTGGCAAGAGATTCCATATCGTCATAATTATAATACTCAGCCAAGAGGCCACCATCACTCTCTAAAATAGAAGCAATGATGTTATACAGCGGTTTTAAATTTTGTATAAAAAGATCGGTCAGCAACCTGGACTCTTCCGCGTTCAAACCCAATTCTAAAAGATGTGCGGACAACAATTGCACACTCATTTTTTCTCTTACGATTTCTATGGACTTGCTGCTCAAATGATCTTCAGGGGCAAATTCTTTATCCGCTAAAATTTCTAGGTACGTTTTTGAATGGTCTTTCTTTGCGAGATTAACTTTATCCATGTAATGTTGCATTCCGAAGAGCAGACGGTTTATTTCTGTATCGTCGTACTCGTTCTCATCGAACTCCACATTGTTTATTAAGGCTGTTCGTCCTTTTTCCAATAGTGACTTCAAATTCCCATCGCTTACCGATTGAATGAAAGATTCCGAAAATAGCATGGCATACATTGCGCGAATATCTTCTTTGGCTATATGAAATATCAGCGCGATGTCATCCAAAGAATTCTTTTTTTCCGCGGCGATTGTGGCCTCTGAATCTATCACTTTTGTATTTGTTGTCTTAGAGCACGAAATAAAAAACACCGAAATCAATCCGGAGATCAAAATAATTTGAACTGAATTTCTTAATGATCTTAAAAGCATAAAGGTCTTTATGCATCTCCGATGCCAGCTAAAAATCCTTCATTTCAAATGTATTCCATTTAAAGCAACGGCAGAGCGCTAAAAAGGAAAACCTTACATAAAAGATGTTTAAAATCGTCACCTTAGCTCATAACGAAAAGGACTTTTTTGGTCCAGAAAAGCTTTGAATCTATTTAGCTTCTAGAGCTTCGAGTATATGATTGAAGGAGGTCGAATATTTTATTTATCAAAGACTTAAGTCTGGCTCATTTTGAGCCGATATATATTTTGAGGTTCAATATGAAATTTTATATTTTGGTTTTAGTATTAGTAATTATTAATTTTGCAAATGGTTTTGTAAAAGCTGAAGAGAAAAAAAGCGACGATAGTGCGACGGCCCTCGCTGCTCTTTTAAGTAAAAATAATGACGATGCTTGTTCTGCCTACGGTGCACAATCTCAAGAAGTGAAATGGAATGATTCATCGATCCCCGCTATAGATGTCTGTCAAAATACGATTTCGTGTGCCAATGCTTACGAGGAATACACAGATGCTTCCACTAGTCAAAAAACTGAAAACAAAGACCTTCAAAAAGAAATTGATGAACTGAAAAATGACCTGCAAGAAGCGACCTCATCAAAGGCTGAAAAACTCAATGGGATTAACGATGAAATTATAAAAGCCTCGCAAGCTTTGGAACAAACAAAGAGTGACTTAAACGAAGAATACATAAAGCACGACGAAGAAACTCAGAAGTTAGTCGATGAACTGGAATCAAAAAGTAAGGCCAAGGCAACTGAGCGCACTACCCTTATAACAACTAAAAAAGACCAGCTCGAAAGAAATGCGCTGCTATTACTTCAAGAATCTTACAAAAAATGCCATAACGATTCGAAAGAATTCCATAAAAACTTAGTTGCGGAAAACAAGGCTATTGCAAGTGTCGGTAACACAGGAAAAAGCAAACAATCTGCTAGATCAAATAAAAAGTTAAAAGAGGAAACGTATGCTAAATATAACGATTGCCTCAAGAGCGCCGCAAGCTCCGTGAATAATCAAAAAACAACAACTCAGGAAGAAATGGCAGATCAACTTACAAAAATAAATACTGAGCTTGAGTCCATCAATAAAGAACTTGCCGTTTTGGTTCAAAAAACAAATCCTCAAAAACTAGCACAATTTACGCAAAGACAAACAACCGCCGAAAATATTTACAAACAAACCGCTGAACAAAAAGATCGCGAAAAAAAAACCATAGAAGAATCCACACAGCAAAAGGTACAACTTTTAAGCCAGCAAATTGCAGCCAAAGAATCTGAACAAATTTCCATCAAAGACAAAAAAGCTAACACTGCAAATTCTGCAAAAGATAAACGGGCTAAGAAAGACAGAAAAGCTAAGGATGACGAGTCTGAAGACAGCGAACTGGTGGATAAACTCTATGGCGCTCAGGCGGCTTGCTGCAATATGGCCGCACCCAAAGATAAGAGATTGATTGCTTTATTCCCACAAGTAGCAAAAAAAGTGAATCAAAAGACTCCGAGTCCAAATCTCTGCAATGACAAGCGGGTTAAGACTGGCAGCGGAAACTCGTCTAACAAATAACCTCTCGGCGCACCGCTTCGAGTTTTCATTTAAAACAACGTAAACATACCTTTTTCATCTCATAGGGGTTACACTTAAACCCTTATGAGTAAACTAAAAAAACTGATCACCATTGCTATAGGCGGATTCTTCTTATTCATCGTTGCGATTGCTCTCTTTCTTGTCTACGTGACATCATCGCTCCCAAAGCTCGTTACGGTGCAAGATTACGAACCCCTTGTCGTAAGCGAAGTCTTTGATCGCAACAATCAGAAGATTGGTGAGTTCTTTAGAGAGCGTAGAACTATTGTATCCTACGACAAAATTCCCAAGAAAATGGTTGAAGCCTACATCGCCGCTGAAGACTCAAGTTTCTTTGAACACGGTGGAGTTAACTTCTTAGCAATTGGTCGCGCTTTCTTTGTAAACTTAAAAGCCGGAAGGACGGTTCAGGGTGGATCGACAATCACTCAGCAAACTGCAAAGACAATTCTTCTGTCTTCAGAGAAAACTTACATCAGAAAAATCAAAGACGTTTTGCTCGCTTACAAGATGGAAGAAAATCTTTCTAAGCAAGATATCTTGTATCTTTACTTGAACCAAATTTATTTGGGTCAAGGCGCTTATGGTGTAGCAGAAGCCGCAAAAGTTTATTACCGAAAAAATCTAGATCAATTAACGATCGGCGAGATCGCAATGCTTGCGGGGCTACCTCAGGCTCCCTCTCGTTACTCTCCGGTTTACCAGCCTGTGAGAGCGAAAGAAAGACAGATCTATGTTCTCAATCGAATGGCTGAAGAAGGGTATATCACCAAAGATGAAGCCAAAAAAATCATTGCGGAGCCCGTCACAGTTTACATCCGAAAGAATTATACGGAAGAAGCTCCGTTCTTCTTGGAGACTGTAAGACAGCATCTTGTAAAAACTTTGGGTGAAGATCAGGTTTTAAATAAAGGCTTAAAAATTCATACGTCTCTTGATATTGAACTGCAAAAGAAAGCTCAGCTCGATGTGCAGAATGGTTTAAGAGAACTCGACAAGCGCCAGGGTTATCGCGGTGCAGTTAAAAATATTGCAGATACAAAAGAGGTTGCAGATTTTTTACTCAAAACCCGAAACGAACTTATCGATCAAAAATATCAAAAGCGCGTTATCAATGTCGATGGCACAACCGACGCCCCGGGCGCACTGAAGTTCGAAAAGGTTCCCGGTCAAAAAAATATTCCTGATTATCTTTCTCAAAATCAAATTGTGGAAGGAATTGTGATCAAGGTGGATGACGTTCTGGGATTGGTGCAGGTTCGTTTTGCGGAAAGCAAAGGGATCATCGATCTCGAGACCATGCTCTGGGCAAGAAAACCGAACCCTGAGGAAAACTACGCACAAAATGACATCAAAATTCCTTCTGAAGCCTTGAAGCAAGGTGATATCGTTAAGGTGAAAATCGTTGGCGAAACCTTCTCTTCTTCTCGATTGAATGAAGACCTCGCAAAAAAGAAAAAAGCTCAAGGCAAGAATTATAAACCGCCTGATGATCTACCGGACTTCAAGCAGTACGCAAGACTTGAACTTGAGCAAGAGCCTCTCGTTGAAGGCTCTTTGATTTCTTTCGGTTTGAATTCAAAACATGTTTTAGCCCTTGTGGGTGGTTATGATTTTCAAAAATCAGAATTCAATCGCGCTCTTCAGGCTGCAAGACAATCTGGTTCATCTTTTAAACCTATCGTTTATGCCGCAGGCCTTGATCATGGTTTTGCACCCAACAGCGTGTTGATGGATGCGCCCGTAGTTTACGAAGAAGCCGTTGAAGGGTCTGAAGGCCAAGCCAACATGGATGAAGTTAAAAAATGGAAGCCTGGCAACTATGATTCTAAATTCGGCGGAGACATTCTACTTAGAACGGCATTGATTAAATCAAAAAATATTCCAACAATTAAAATTTTAGAAAAAGTCGGCGTTAACAGCGTCGCAACTTATGCTCGGAGACTTGGAATATTTAGTCCACTAAATCTAGATCTTTCTATTGGCCTCGGGTCTAGCGGTACTACTCTATATGAAATGACAAAGGTCTATGCCACTTTTGCCAACCAAGGAATGAGATTTAAACCTGTATTCATTTTGTATGTTCAAAGTCAAAGCGGACAAAACTTATTAGAAAACGTAACCCTTGATGCAAGATTTGAGAGCGAGCTCAGACAAATCGATGATAACTTCGAAGCAGAAAGACAAACTGCTCTTCCGATCTTAAAAGGGAGCGACGAAGCCGCAAAGAAAAGAATCCAACCGATTTATTTTGATAATCCAGACCAACTTATATCTCCCCAAACTTCTTACCTTATGAACAGTCTCTTAACGGGCGTTATCGCGGAACCTGGTGGAACCGGTGGCGCCGCGAGATCTCTTGGAAAAATTGTTGCGGGTAAAACAGGAACCACTAACGGTTACTACGATGCTTGGTTTATCGGATACACTCCGCAAATCGCAACTGGCGTTTGGGTAGGATTTGATAACGAAAAAACTTTGGGCAAAGGTGAAACTGGCGGTCGCGCGGCACTTCCTATTTGGATCAACTACATGCATGCAGCGCTGAAAGATTTTCCATCAAAACCTTTTGATGTTCCACAAGGAATTGTATTTGTATCTATTGATAGTGAAACAGGCAAGCTCGCATCTAGCAATTCTGGAACCGTCATTCGCCAAGCATTCTTAGAGGGGACTGAGCCATCGGCTCAAGCCAACAGTGGAACTCAAAGCCCTGCTGGGCAGGACGAGAGAACTGACTTCTTTAAAGAGGACCTCAATGAATGAAGTTAAAAAAATATTACCAGTAAAGAATATCAAGCTCCGCGGCGTACGCCAAAACAATCTTAAGAACATCGACATTGATATTCCTCTCGGATCTTTTACGGTTGTTTGCGGACCCTCGGGTTCGGGAAAGTCTTCTTTAGCATTTGAAACTCTATACGCCGAAGGGCAACGCCGTTACATCGAAAGTCTTTCTTCTTATGCCAGACAATTCCTCAATAAATCTCCGCAGCCCGATCTCGATGACATTGAGAATATTCCACCCGCTATTGCCATTGAACAAAAAAATACAGTTAAGACTTCAAGATCTACCGTAGGAACTGTAACGGAAGTTATCGACTTCCTGAGATTACTTTTTGAAAAATTAGGAATTCCTTTTTGTCCAAATGGCCACGGAATTATTAAATCAGAAAGTGTATCTTCCTCCGTTGATCATTTAATCAGAGATTTTGATGGAGAACGTGGATACATCCTTGCTCCTATTACCGCTGAGGGTCGCGTGGCTGAAGGAAAAAAACTTTTAAGCCTTCTCATTCAAGAGGGGTTCATTAGAATTTTTTACAAGAAGGAAATGAAGGAAATTAACGCTAAAACAAATCTTCCAAAAGAAGATTTCTTCTTGGTCATCGATAGAACTTCTTTTTCCAAAGACGAACGCGGAAGAATCGCAGATTCATTAAACCAAGCTTACAGCGCTTCAAAAAGATTAAATAAAAACTACACCGGCGGTCACGCAAGGGTTCAAGCACTTTCGGGTAAAGAGCTAAAATTCTCTGAAGAGATGTCCTGCAATGAATGTGAATTTACTTTCCCACCAATTTCTTCAAGGCTCTTTAATTTTTCTTCTCCCATTGGAGCATGTTCGAATTGTAACGGGTTTGGAAATACTTTGGATCTCGATGAGAGAAAAATTATCCCCAATCCTACAAAAAGTTTAATCGAAGGCTGCATCCATCCTTTTGCAATGCCTTCTGCCACGCAAGATAGAAAAGAATTAAAAAAATTCTGCACTAAATACGATATCGACATGAATGTAGCCTGGGAGGATCTTCCTGCCAAACAAAGAAAGATGATTTGGGACGGGACAAAAGAATTCTACGGCGTGAAAGGCCTGTTCACCTGGCTCGAAACAAAAAAATATAAAATGCACGTCAGAGTATTTCTTGCAAGATTTAAATCCGCAGAGATTTGCAAGGTGTGCAAAGGCACGCGCTTAAAACCTGAAGTGCAACATATTTTAATTCATGAAAAATCCATCACGGACATGTCACAAATGACCGTAGAAGATCTATTAGAATTATTAAAAAGTTTAACTCTTACAAAACAACAAAAAGAAACCACGGCAGAGGTTTTGAAACAATTGATCGCGCGCCTTGGATTTATGATGGACGTTGGGGTGAATTACCTGAGTATGGATCGCCCCACGCGAACTCTTTCTGGCGGAGAATATCAAAGAATCAATCTCGCAAACCAACTCGGCATGGGATTATCGCAAACACTTTATGTGCTTGATGAACCTACGGTGGGGTTACATCCGAGTGATAATGATCGTTTAATTAAAATTTTAAAAGATTTAAAAAATTTAGGAAACACCCTTGTTGTTGTAGAACATGACAAAGAGGTCATCAGAGAGAGTGATCGCGTAATCGAAATGGGTCCAGGCTCTGGTCATCTTGGCGGTGAAGTTCTATTCCAAGGAACAAAGCTGGATTTCTTGGAGAAAAAAGATTCCCTCACCGCTCATTACTTAAGAGATGAACAATCTAAGAAAGTGATCATCAATCCTCGACCTGTGGATCTTGATTCTTACAAATATAAAATCGAGCTTCAGGGCTGCAAAGGACATAATCTCAAAAATGTCGATGCCACTTTTCCTTTGAGAAGATTCGTGGTCATAACGGGAGTTTCTGGTTCAGGAAAATCATCTTTGATTTCACAAACTCTGTACCCTGCAATTGAGCAGAATATCACGGGCGAGAGACAAGAAATCCTCGAATACAAAAAGATTTCTGGAATCGACGAGATCAGCAACGTTATTTTTATTGATCAAAAACCTATCGGCAAAAGCTCAAGAAGCAATCCTGCCTCCTACATGAAGGTATTTGATGAAATTAGAAATATTTTCTCTTCTACCGATGATGCGAAAGAGCGCGGATTAACTCCCGGCTACTTCAGCTTGAATGTCGAGGGCGGAAGATGCCCAGATTGCAATGGCGAAGGTCATCAGGTGATTGACATGGCCTTTATGGATGATGTGATCCTCACTTGCGAAACTTGCGAAGGCAAACGCTACAGAAAAGAAGCGCTAGATATTGAGTATCGTGGAAAAAGCATTAACGATGTTTTAAATATGACCGTCCTTGAGGCAATGAACTTCTTTGTAAATTATCCGCAAATCAGAAGATCATTGATGTACCTCAAAGAAGTTGGCCTTGATTACCTCCGGTTAGGCCAAAGCGCGCCAACTCTTTCTGGTGGTGAATCACAAAGATTAAAAATCGCAAAAGAACTTACAAAGTCTCAGCAAAACAATACTCTTTACATCCTGGATGAACCCACAACGGGTTTGCATCCCAGAGAGATTGAATTTTTGCTTCAAGTGTTAAATAAACTCATAGATGCCGGCGGATCAGTCATCGTGATTGAACACAACATTGATGTAATCAAGCAAGCAGACTTTGTAATCGAGATTGGCCCACAAGGCGGAAAAAAAGGTGGAAAAATTCTCTTCGCCGGAGCTCCCGAGGATCTCTCTAAGAAGAAAAACTGCCCAACCGCCCCCTACTTAAAGCCCTACTTCGAAAGGTGAGCCGCACCTTTTCCAAAGGTTTGCGTTATAAGAATGGACTACTTAACATTTATTGAATATTTTGAGGACAGATGAACGAACTCAGGAAAATTTGGCCCTACATTAAACCTTATAGAAACGGTTACATTGTTGTGATCTTGCTCGGACTTATTATGTCTGCTTGTGATACGGCTGTCGCTGCCTTGATCAAGCCCCTTTTTGACGAAGTCTTTACTAATAAAAATAACCAATTAAAACTTTATCTGAGTGCTTCTATTGTTGGTGTTTATTTCGTTCATGGTATTGCAAGATTCTTTCATGCCACGCAGATCAAAATGATCGTGGAATACATTACTGCTAGCCTTAGAATGGCTCTTCAGAAAAAATTCATGCGCTTGAATCTAAATTATCATGCCGCCAATCCTCCAGCAGTTTCTCTGAGCAAAGCTTTTAACGATGTGGGTAACGTTCAATACGGTTTATGGAAGTTGGCGGATTTGGTAAGAGAGCCAATTTCTATTCTTTTCCTGCTTGCGTGGATTTTGTATATCGACTGGCAACTCACGATTATGATCTTTGTCGTAATTCCCATTATGATAAAATTCCTAAAGCAAGTTGGAAGAAGTGCGAGAAAGTACGGACATCTTCAACAAAAAGAATTTGAGAATGTGATGACCGCTTACAAGGAATCCTTGGACGGCTTAAGAATTGTTCAGTCTTATAACCTCGAAAAATTTACTGAAAAAAAACTTCTCACTACGATCACCAAATATTTAGATCTTAGAAAAATCATCTTGAACCGCGAAGAGATCGCAGGTCCTGTGACCGAACTTTTAGGCGCTCTCACTTTTGCAGCGGTACTTTATTATAAGGCTACTCAGGTGATCGAAGGCAAGGGAACCACGGGGGACTTTATGTCTTACCTAGCGGCTCTTGCCTTTATCCAAAAGCCCATCAAAAATTTGCAAGATGCTTATGTTAGATTCCAAAACATGATCGTTGCCGTCGGGCGCGTGGACGAAGTTTTAAGAGATACGAACGAAGTTCCGCAATCAGCAAATCCAAAACCTTTCCCGAAAGATTTTTCTCAAATCCAATTCAAAAACATCAGCTTTAACTACACAAAAGAACAAACGCTTTTAAAGGGCATTAATCTCAGCATTAAAAAGGGCGAGATCGTAGCGCTCGTAGGAGAAAGTGGATCTGGAAAATCAACTCTAGTGAACTTGCTAGAAAGATTTTATGACCCTACACAAGGAGAAATTTTTGTTGGAGATATTCCTCTGAATGAAATTGATCTTTCTGACCTTAGAAAAAACATTGCGCTTGTAACTCAAGATGTATTTCTTTTTGATGATACAGTTTCAGAAAACATTCGCACTGGGAACACCGAAGTTGAAAGCATCAGCGTAGAAGAATCTGCAAAAATGGCCAACGCTTTTGACTTTATTTCTAAATCCAATAACAAATTCGAAAGCAAAGCGGGCGACCGCGGATCAAGGTTTTCGGGTGGCGAAAAGCAAAGGCTCTCCATTGCCAGAGCAATATATAAAAACGCACCCGTCCTTATTCTAGATGAGGCCACTAGCGCTCTGGATTCCAAAAGTGAACAAGAAGTACAAAAAGGCCTAGAGCAACTTATGAAAGGCAGAACCGTATTTGTCATCGCCCATCGCCTTTCCACGATCATCAATGCCGACAGAATCGTAGTCATGAAAAATGGCGAGATCGCCGAAGTCGGAACCCACAGTGAACTCCTCACAAAAAAAGGCGCCTACTACAACTTCTACCAACTCCAAGCCATGTCCTAAAGGTGAGCCGCACCTTTTCCAAAGGTTTGCGTCAAATATGGATCTAAATTTATTAAGAAATCTTTTGAGTCTTTAGGGAATTTAAAGTTTCCGTTCTTTTTTAGACTCTTCCCTATTTTTTCTTCTAGTTCTGCTGGGGATGGTTGGTTTAACCAAGCTATTAGTTCTTTAGAAGTTTCAGGAATATGCTGCTCGTGACTTACCTTCTTTTCCAAGCGGTATTTAAAGTTTACATTTGTGAGCGTGCTCCACTTGTAATCCAAAACATTTTTTGTAATTCCGGCCTTCACTGGATTTCTATATAGATACTTATACAGAATAGCGTAAACATCCGTCCTATCTGCGATTGTCCAGCCGTAGGGCCCACCATAGACGTGGTTTATTCTCTCACTAGCCAGGCCAATTCCCTTACTTGTTTGAGTCATAAAATATCCCATCGCCTTATCTAGATTAGAATTCGGCGTAGAAATCAGCGCATGAAAATGATTATTCATTAATACAAATGAATGAATCTTGATATCGTATCGGATAGTTATCTCATTCAAATAATGATTAAATATATTCCAACAATCTGCGATCGGCAGAGGGAAGGAGTCTTTATTATTAGCTCTCGCCCATACATGATAAGCGTGCACATCTGATTTTATAATTTTTTTTCTAGCCATGCCCCTCTACTAAAGCAAAAATGGAACTTCGCTTAGACCTGCGTAATTTTCATCTGAGCATTTTCTGCTACCGAAATCCGTATTTTTGACTGGATTCTGAAGGAAAGGTGCGGCTCACCTTTTCTTGTCTCAAGGTGAGACGCATTCAAAAAATTTTAAAGTTGTATATTATTTTGACGATAAGTTTTTAGACAGTCTTGTTTACTAATTATTCACTTTGGGAGAGATCGAATGATCAATTGGGATGAGTTTGAACATATACACGTAATTAAAAAACTAAAACACATTCTTAGTGCTTGGTGGAATGTGGATACTGTTTTTACGGATGATCGTGGCGTACTGAGAGGCTTTCAAAATGAAAAAGTCGCTCTAAGAAACCCACTGGTTAAGTTCCTTTTGGAAAAAGAAAATGTAGTTGAGAATTTAACTGAGTTCGTAAACAAAACAATGGAAGAGCTCAGAGCTTCTGGAAATAGATATTCTATCAAAAAATGGGATCTTGCGGGTTTTGATGCAGCTATCGTTCCTATTTATATCGAAAATGATTTTGTTGGAACTGTGGTTTCGGTTGGCTTCTTTAAAGACAACGCAGACACAGATAGACTAAAGGAAGTAAGAGAGAGATTTGCGACATTTGCAGCTCCCTTAGACCTTATTGAAAAATCATTAACATCAATCAAGAGCATCAAAGACGAAGATAGACAGCATTTCTTTGAACTTGTAGAGTTGGTTGCTCAAGAGATCGTGACTCTTCATTTAGAAATTTCATCACGTGAAAATAGAATTACAGAGTTAAACAAAGAATTAGGCGTGAGATACAAATACGACAACATGATTGGTAAGTCTAAGCCTATGCAAGAACTCTACTCTCTTCTTGATAAAATCAAGAGCGCGGAAAGTACAGTTCTCGTACAAGGTGAAAACGGTACTGGTAAGGAATTGATCGCAAAAGCCATTCACTACAATTCTCCTCGTAAAGATAAGTCTTTCGTGATTCAGAACTGTTCTGCTTTCAACGATAACTTATTAGAGTCAGAATTATTCGGTCACGTAAAAGGATCGTTCACTGGCGCGTTTAAAGATAAAAAAGGTTTATTTGAACAAGCCCACAAAGGCACATTCTTCCTGGATGAGATCGGTGACACTTCACCAACGATGCAAGTAAAACTTCTTCGCGTACTTCAAGAAGGTACCTTCACTCCAGTAGGTTCTACGGAACCAAGACGCGTGGATGTTAGAATCATCGCGGCGACGAATAGAGACCTTAAAGAGATGGTAGAAAAAGGAACGTTCAGAGAAGACTTATACTATCGCTTGAACGTTATTAACTTAAGAGTTCCACCTTTAAGAGAAAGAAAAGAAGATATTCCAATCCTTATTGAACACTTCTTGGACAAGTCTCATGTTGAAGGACAAGAAAAGAAAATTATCACCAAGCGTGCATTAGAAAAACTTTATGACCACACTTGGCCAGGTAACATCAGAGAGTTGCAAAACGAAATCGAAAGATTGGTAGTTCTTGCCGGTAGCGAAACAAAGATCGCAGCCGAAATGCTCTCTGGAAGAATTATGGAAGATGCGAACAAGGCAAAGGTTCAAGGCACAAGACTTCAAGGGAAGTTAAAAGATGCCCTTGAAGAACTTGAAATTGAAATGATCAGAGAAGGCTTAAGAAGAACAGGCTGGAACAAGTCAAAACTTGCGAAGGAACTTGGTATCTCAAGAGCAGGTCTCATCATGAAAGTCGAAAAATACGGACTCGATAAGAGAAGATTAGCAAAATAACGCAACCCTTTGGAAAAGGTGCGGCTCACCTTTTCTTGTAATCACTTCAAAAAATATTAAAAGTTCGGCACTTAGAAGGCCGAACTTTCTTTTTTTGTAATTCCAACAAATTCATTATTTCATATTAATATCGATACCTTATAAGATACGCATGTGCCCTTTTTTTACACTTAAAAATAGGCACGGCATTTGTATTATACAGATCCGTTACTAGAAGTAAGATCGCTTAGGGTGGAAAAACGGATGAATATTTTCGAAGCTACTACAAAGGTTTCTAAAATCGCAGAACAAAAATATGGATGCTCTGTAGAGTTTGTTTATTTTGGTCAGAATGCTGATCATAATGATGATTCTTACAACTCCGTCTTTGAAACCATTCAAAGAAATGTAGGCGCACAATTTGTAATTGCCAAAGGCGCGATCCTTGTTCCTGTTTATGTTGATGGAGAAATTTTTGGCTCTATCGTGATCAAAGATGGAATGAACGTTGATCCTCTAAACTTCGAAGACCTACATATTTTTCTCGATACTACTCTTAAAGATTTCATCATTAAAAAAGAAAAATTAAGAAGAATAAAAATCGAAGAATCCATTATCAAAGCAAACAAGATGAAGGAAAGCTCGAGCAACGTCATTCCGCTTTTCAAAAACATGAACGATGATATCGTTCTTTCATTGACTCGAAGTTACGAAGAAAAAACTACAGACATCGAAACTAAAAACGACAAGGTGTGGAGATCCGCACTTTTCTTGACGGGTGGCGATTATACGCAAACAAGAGCCATCGCACACGACATCCATTCACTACTAAATCGAAACGCATTTGTTCCTTATAGTGTTTTAGAAATGAATTCTCCAAGGTTTTCTGAAAATCTGCCAAGTTTGGGGAGAATTTCTATCTACATTCCGGAAATTCTAGATTTATCTCAAAACGAGGCTGCTGAAATCTTCAACTTCATTAAAAATCTCTCAAGTAGAGAACATCCATTCTTTATTATTTCTTCACAAAAATCTTTTGATGAAATTCAGAAAGAAGCCCTTCTAGACCCGGAGCTTATCAGTGCACTTAAGTTGTTCCACTTGGAGTTCCAAGGTAAGTCCAATCTTAAAGACTTTTACAGTCTTTTATTGCTAGACCCAGAAACTCAACATCAGTAATCACGTTCTTGCGGACTCTGTCTGATCACCCATTTTCGTCTTGTTTTTGCTCTCTCCTTCTGTCAGCATAATAACTGGCAAAATATCTTTAGGGAATGAGACGGAAAAATGACTTTAATCACAGACGACAAAGTTCAAGAGCTTAAGTTTTATGGATTTGTTTCCAAGACTCTTGGCAATACTCCATTTCAGATCTTTCAGCTCGCTGGCGACGCTTCTAATCGCAAATATTACCGCGTGGTAACAGAAGACAAGTCTTGGGTTCTGATGGACTGGGAACCCTTTAGCGAGAACGTAGATGACTATCCATTGTTGAGCGTCCTTAAGCATTTTGAAAAACACAACATTCATACTCCAAAGATCGTCGCCAAATCTCCAAAAGAAGGACTTCTTATGCAGGAAGACCTGGGCGATTTGACTTTAGAAAGAAAGTTTTGGGAAAATCAAAATCAAGAAGCCATCATTCCTTTCTACAAGCAGGCTCTGGACGAAATCATAAAGATCCACTACCCCGCATCTCTAGATAAAACAAACTGCCATGCTTTTAAAATTGCCTTTGATACAGAAAAACTTTTGTGGGAAATGAACTACGCTTACAAAAACCTCTTAGAAGGTTTGTGCGAAATCAAATTCACCACAAACGAAAGCAAAGAACTCCAAGCTGACTTTGTTGATATTTGTAAAACTCTCGATAAAGAAGAAAAATTTATTTCACACAGAGATTATCATTCGAGAAATCTTATGATTAAACTTGGAAAAATGAGAGTGATTGATTTCCAGGACGCGAGACTTGGTCCGGTCCAGTATGATTTAGTGAGCTTACTTAAAGACTCTTATGTGGATCTTGACCCTAATATTTCTGAAAAGCTTTTAAAATATTACTTAGAAGAAAGAGCAAAAATTTATAAGCCCATTGAAGATCTTAAGCATTTCAATTACATTTATGAAATTCAAAGCATCCAAAGATGCTTTAAAGCTTGCGGAAGTTTTTCTAGTTTCTTTGTGGCCAGAAAAGATACAAGGTATCTAAAGTACATTCATAATACATTGCTCAAGGTTAAAGATAGTTTAGAAAAAAATCCTAAGTACGAAAACTTCTTAACAATTCTATCTGATCATAAAGTGTTTGATAAACATTTCACTGATAGCTAGGCCAAATACCCAAGAGGGTCTTTAAGATGAACTTACAAATTTTATCCGCAGGACTTGGCACAAGATTAAAGCCTATAACCGAGAAAATTCCAAAGCCAGCTCTTCCGATTTTGAATGTGCCAATGTTTTTTTATTCCCTTCATTATTTTGATAAGAAGAATTTTAATAATATCGTTGTGAATACTTTCCACTTAGAAAATGAATTGCAAAAGACTCTCTCAAAATTCGATCCAGATCTTAAATTCGTAAGTGACGGGAAAGAGGTTCTCGGAACTGGGGGCGGAATAGAGAGTGTGCGCCCAAGCCTTGAGGGTGACGATTACTTCTGGGTTGCGAATGGTGATTGTGTATTCTTGTCGGATGACAATTTTGTTGAGCTTGCGGAAAAGAATCATAAGTTAAAAAAACCGATCGCTACCCTCGTTGTTATGGAACATCCTGATGTTGGAACAAAGTTCGGCGGTGTTTGGGTGGATAACGAGGATCGAGTTCTCGATATCGGCAAAACAAAGCCCGCCAATGCAACAAAGGGCTATCACTTTACTGGCTTTAGAATTTTATCTGATGAAATTTTTAAATTTCTACCGCAAGGTCCTTCTGAGCTTTTTGATTCTCTAAAGACTGCGATGCGAGAAGGTCATCAGGTTCATATCTATAAAACTACCGGGCATTTTTTTGAGACGGGAAATCAAAAAGATTTTCTAGATTGCACTAAGAGCGTGCTGAGGTTCTTAAAAGAAAAAAGATATTCTAATTTCTTAACTTCATTATTAAAAAAATACACTCCTGAAAGCCGTTTGAATGATTTGTCCATTGATCTAAAACTTCCGCCGCACGATAACCTCGAATATCTATTTGTCGATAAAAATTTTACTCTTTTTAATGACTGCACACTTGAAGGGTTTTTAGTTGTCGGAAAGAATGCCGTGATCAAGGAGCGCTGCTCTCTAAAAAACGTTGTCATCCTTGATGATCAAATCATTGCCGAGAATTCCGAAATTTCTGATACGATTATTTTTTAGAGTTTTTTATAAGACAAAGCCTTAGTTAAAAACCCAATTCTTTTGCGAGTAAGCTCGGCGCCCATTGGAACAATATTTTCCATCGGGTTATCGATATAGTTCTTGTAGAATGGTTCGTGGAAGTCTTTTGGAAATTCCTGAATTGTCCAATTTAACTTTGGGTCGTCATTCATCTGCAATGAATCTACAATTCCCATGTATCCATCTTTTTTAAGAACTCTTAGAGACTCTGCAACAACTTTCTCACGCACCTCTTTAGGCAACTCATGGAATAAGTAAACGCTGTAGACAGCATCGAAAGTTTCGTCTTTAAAATGGAGATCTTCACCAAGGCCTTGAACAAAGTTAATACTAGGATACTTTTTTAAATTTTCTTGCGCCGTTTTTAAGTATGTTGGGCTAAGATCAAGGCATGTGATCTTTGCTTCTGGAAAAGTTTTTAAAACAGAGTCGGTTGCACTTCCCGTTCCAACGGCGATTTCGAGAATATTGAGCTTCTTGTTGGATCTCGTACCGAAGTGTCTTTTCATGTCTTTTAAAAAGAGCCTTCTCATCGCATGAGCTGTGCCTTTAAAAAGCAATTCCACCTGATGATCGTAGATTTGCGCAGAGGTTTCGCCGAGATATCCGTCCGTTTGAAAATGGAAATTTCGTTGATAGTATTCTGGAAGATCTTCTGCAAATTTCTGGGCTTCTTTAGAAAAGCTTTTAGTTTTTTTATTGATTCTTCTGTAAGCGACTTTCAACACATCCAAATAAACTTTTTGAAGATTCTTGAAGTGCACAAACGGATTTCCAGGAGCAAGAACGCTGGCAGGATAAATATTTTCTTCGATACACTGAGAATCGTATTCAAAAAGCTTATCTACAGACTTCGTCAGATAATCAATATCAGCCTGAGTAACGGGATAACGATTCTTTTTATTTTTTAAGAGATAATTCACTCCAATTAGCGGAAGTGATTCTACAAAGTAAACGCCAGATCTTAGATGTTGATATGCTTTAAGTATCTTTTCCATAAGGTATTTTTAACTCAAAATATTTTAATTTCCATCATAAATGAGGACTTTTGACTAAATATTAAAGAGCTACCAGGTTGGGTTGTTTCAATTGTAATTAACGCGAATTGGAAGTTTCTGCGGCTAACGCATGCTTTCAATGGGACTTAGCCTTTGCCTCGCTTCTTGTGGCCGATAGAGCTTTCGTGTTTATCAGCAATTTTTGCTCCATAGTTTTCTTCTATGACAAGAAGATAGTCGCTAATTAAAGTATCTCTATCACCCGTAATGTGGTTCATTTCGGTAAGAAATCTATTAAGTAAGTTTTTGTTAGAAATTTTGTTGTGATGAATAAGGTGCTTAATATCATCACGATCTTTACCGAAACAACGAGGAATTTTCATTAGTACAATATCAGAGGGGTCTGGAACTAGAATATTTAAATATTTTAATGAAAGTTCTCGGTATTGAACAAATCGATCCTCCATCCCGTGGGGTCCTTCTGCAACTGTAGATGTTGATAGCGGAACTTGAAATCCTACTTTCTGCTCTGCCTTTTCCCATGCAACTTCCAACTCGCGAGATATAGTTGCGTAGGTATCTACGTCTATAGTCGCCCTCGGGCTAAGATACTTTACAACTACTGCTGCGCCTCCAATTAGAATTAGATCTGTCTTTTGGGTTAAATTTTTATCAGCTTCAATAATTATCTGATCAAGTATTTTTTTATTAAACAAATTTTTCCCACTTTCTAAATCGTGTAAAATAATCTTCTAGCGAGCCAAAAGAAAAAACATTCCATTTTTTTCCTACTAAATTATTCTTTGATTTTAGGACCTCTAAAGCTCTACGAGAAGGTTTTTCCTTGCTCATGTATAAAGGTAAAAAATTCTTTTCGTAAAAAGAATTTGTAAATTCGTTTATATTTTTATTTTTTCTGTATTCAGCTCCTAATTCCAAATAAAAGCCAAGAAGTTGATATAAATACTCTGCATCCATTTGAGCTAACAATCGAGCCCTGTTAAATAGTTTAAAATTCTTCAGCAAAAAGAACGGCATAACTGAGTCGAGCAACCCATCATCTTTAGAAAATTTCAGACCCCACTTTGTGGTTTCTTCTAAGCTCATTGTTACAGGCACTGACTTGTCATATAAAAGAGGTGCTTTATAATAGGCTAGGTGATTACAAACACTTTCGTAATCAGGTGTTTTCCCAACGACCGCCAATTCGACATTCAATACAACGGAAACTTTTTCCAAGGTATTCCCCTCAAAATTTTCTCCATGTAAGAAATTATACAAAGACGTGCGAGAAACCCCAGCCTTCTCTGCAAGGGATTTCATTCCATAAACTTTCATCATGTCTTTTAGCAAATCTAACTTCATAAGTTTCATTATATACTTTATCGGTATTTATGTCCATTATATTGAACATAGTTAAATTATTGATTTTGATTGATATTTTTAATAAAACTAATTTTTATAGAACAAGTTTATGTCAAATAATATTTAATCGCCTCATAAATAATTTTTTTTCTTCCAATAAACAAAAATGAGATTTCTTAAGGCCCTTTTTAAGAAGATCATAATCTTTTGTTATATATAAAGGATCTTTTAAACCATCATGAAAAAATAATTTTAATTGTATCGCTCTTATTCTTTTTAAATTTTCTAACGCAAATATTCTCCCGTTCATTTGGCTTCCATTAGTTATCCAAGAAGTTTTTGAATCAAGCTTAACCTTGAGAATTTTCTAGAGAAAAAATAAAGAGGTATCATTCTCTTCTATAAAATAATGAAATCTGATTCGGTTTTGATTTGGAAATCATTTTTTCTAATTAAATCTTTTAATTCAAATCGTATATTGTCAAACTTTGGACAGGATACTAGATGTGCCCGTCGAATAGAGTGCCTTTTATACATTAAATCTATCGCCATATGGCAGCCAAAAGAGTGTGCCACTATAGTCTCAACTTTAAAAGAATATTTTTTTTCTAGAAGAGAAATAAATTTAAAAATTTTTTCTGACTAGATTTATAATTTAAAATAATTTTTGAATCGACTTTGTAATGATTGGGTAAATCCATTAAAACAACGTTTTTTGATGTTGCTTTAAAAATATTGCGAGATAGATCTATTAGATAATCCGAACTAAGTCCCGGGCCTCCGGGAATAATCAAAATACAATTTTGAGTGGCTTTAGAATTATTTTTCCAAATTCTAGGTCTAATTAAATTTTTTGAATCGTAAATTGATTGCATTGTTAATTTTCTTTACTAATTAAATATAATTTTTATTGAACCTTTTGGCGGCAAACAAGAAAACCATTCCGCAAAACGCACCTCTAATAATTAATTCTGTGGTAATTGATACTTTGCTGAAAACAAAGCCCACTGCAAACTCCCCTAAAGCAATTACCAATAGCATTAAAATGTTTCTTGCGCTCACTACGCCCGCAATAAATTCAGGAGGAGTATTCTTTTGAATTTCTGCTGTGATTAAATGAAAAATACTCCAATAACTAAAATATAAAAGAAAAATACCTACCAGCAAAACGTTTGATCCCACTTGAGTTGATATAAAAGCAAACGCTAGTGCCATGCCCAGCCAATGCAGGTAATTGTACTTTTGAAAAAAACAGTATTTTTAAAAGCACCAGAAAGCCAAACGCATAGACCGTAAATTGCGTAGAAATACGGAATCTTATTGTGATCTGCTCCAACAATTCTAACTGTTAGCATATTTAATCCCGTTACGGATAAAGCCAACAAAAGATCATAGATTTCTGAAGCTTTGGTATATTTAAATAAATAAGTAAATTTTTTGAGAAAGTTTTCTTCGCTTTTCTTAAAAGAACCATCATCTGCAATAAAGAGTAGTAAGATTCCTCCGATTAAAAAGCTAAACATGTCGATGAATATGACTTCTCGAAAACTAAAATTGTTAAGTAAATAAATACTAAGAATAGATGCAATTAAAAAAGAGCCATGAGTAACCTTATTAAGCCAGGCCGCTGTATTTATATTCGATTGCAAACTTTCATTGGAAAATAATTTTGTTAACTTTCCTCTTGGCCCGTTTTGAATAGCAATCAAACTTGCACGCAACGATGAAAAAATAATAAAATACCAAAATAACTCTGGTCCCTTTTTCCATAGAACCAAGATAACATACGAAAGAGTTGCGCATACAATCTCAGTTATAATCAGAAGTTTTTTTGATGAATACCTATCGCCCATATCTCCCCAAAAAACTGGCAAGCAACTGTCGAGAGTCTAGTAAATCCTATGACTAAACTCATATCTAGAATCGGATAGTTATTTTTCATCATGAAACCAATTAAACAAATTTGAAATATCAAGCTCCCAACCGAGCTAAAAAATGTAGATAAATAAAAAAGAGAAATGGCCAAGCTGCCCCCATTATTGTAGAGATTGTTCTTTCGTTGTTTAAAAGTTTTGAAACTCAAACAGAATATCTTGGTATCATAATGCCCTTAATAAGCCCTTATAAACAAATTTTATATAAATATTTCAAATTCGAAAAATGATATTTTTGGCAAAAATCATCGTATTGGATTTGAGCAAAAATTAAAACTTAAAAGCTCTTTTGATTGATTGGCCTCTTTATTGCTATGTTGGCTATATGGAAATTTAACATTGACCAAAGGGAGACAAATGAACGTGAAAAAATTATTAAAAATAACATTGGGGTTTTTGTTTTTTGCAACGAGCTTTAAATCAATACCCGTAAAAGCTGAGCAACCAAAAGATGAAACAAAATATAAACCGCATATGGCAAAAAACAAAATCACGAGCTTAGACAACCTTAAGAAGAATGTGAAGTGCGGGAACTTTAATCAATATTGTGATAATAATCCAATTTTTCAAGGCAATGATCATTCTTCTCATTAACCTACTACTTATTCTTAATGTAACTATTGCTGGAGCAAAAATGGATAAAATCAATTTTTTTCTTGGGTATACAGGCAAGCCACCCTATGACGAAAACGCTCCAGCAGAAGTTTTATCTACGTTTCAACAGGCGGTTTTAGGCTTATTAGTTGATTACGACGAAGATCTTAAGCTCAAGCCATCCCTGTTGGAAAGCTGGTACTGGGATTTCAAATCCTCAAAATACATTCTTACATTAAAAGATAACATTTATTTTCATAATGGAAGGAGAGCAACAAGTGCAGATTTAGAATATTCTTTAATTCGCGGGTTTTTTTCTAAAAATAAATCTTTTTATCAAATTTACCTTAATAATATTGTAGGTGTTGACAAGGTTAAACCTACTGACAAATTTGAATCTGGTATTATCGAGGGTATAAAAATTGAATCCGACAGAAGTGTTAGCGTTAAAATAACAAATTTCAACCCAACTTGGATTTATGTCTTAACTAGACCATATTTTTCTTTAGTCCCTCGCGAGGCACTCCAAAGCAATAACTTGCTTTGGAAAGATCTTCCCGTAGGCGCAGGTCCGTATAAAATTAAGACGCCTTATGCAAATGGCTCTATTGAAATTGAAAAAATCGATAAAAATGTCAACGGCCCTTCACATGTTATTCTTCATACCGAATATAATGAAAAAATTAAATACGATCTCAGCCTTAAAGAACTACCAGATAGAAATACATATGAAGTATTACAATCAAAATATCCATTGGTGATCTGGGGCATATTTTTTAATAATGTTAATGATCTTGGTAGTAATAAGGATTTTAAAAAAGCAGTAATGTATGCAATTGATAGGACAGAAATTATCGCCGGAGATAGTTCTGCAAAGCCTGCGTATGAGCCTTTAACATCTCTAATCTGGGGCCGCAACAATACTAAATATAATCCAGATCTCAAAAAATCATTATCTTATATTGAAAAAATAAAAAATTATCCAAAGAACGAAAAAATAAAAATTCCCGTGTTTAGCGGGACTAAAATCACTGAATCAAGACAAAAGAAGCTAGACATAATTTCTAAACAATTAAAAATGATTGGGTTAAATGTAGAATTTTTTGCAACTTCTGAAAAATTTATTTCTAGAGATGTTGCCAAATCTAGTCCTTTTATTATTTCTGGTAGAGTCGCCAATATGTTGGATCCCTTGTTAATGTTTGCTTCTTACCGTAAAAATTCACCCTACGAGTTTGAAAGTCCAAAAGATGACTCAGCGTTTGAAAATTTATATACACACGCTTTAAATACTAAGGATGAAAAGCCTAGATTAAAAGCGATTCAAAATTTATCGAAACACGTTACAGACGAAGCAATTATGATTCCTATGTTAGAAATTAAATCTGAATTTTTCTATCAAGAAAAATCCATTAAATCTATCGGAAATCAATTTAAAGCTCAAACTTTAGATCTTTCGAAAGTTATATTGAATGACTAAATTCGATGGAAAATATTTATTAGGTGATAATGGTGTTGCAGCTACTAGAGAAATTAGCTCAACATTATTGCAAAGTTTTTTAAAAAATGCTGAAACAGCTTTAAATAAGAAATTTGCAAAATACCGCCCGTGGATGAGTTGTCCAAACGCATATTCTTACTTCTCTCAGTACTCCAAGGATTTGGAATTTGGTGAAGCAGGACATATACATTCTTTAGAAACAGCTAAAATTCTTAGTGAAGCTTTTTATGAAAGCGAAGAGCTGCCTTTTGGCCTAGTACACAAGATTAAAACCCACTTTAAAATTGATACAAAACAAGATTCTCTACACAAATTTAAAAATATAGTAGATGCCTCTTTAAAATTTCTTAATTTATCAGAGTTATTCAAATTGAGACTCGATTTTTTAGCATTGGAATTCATATCCTTGTTCCAACATACAGATAAAGTAAGAATTGATGGCGTCGGCAGAAGCGTACATTGGTATATAGGTGGTATATTTGTAGGATTACCTCAGAAACCAAAATTCTACGCGGAGGAGCTTGCAATCAATATTGCGCATGAGATTGGTCATCAAAGCTTTATGGTTTATCAAAATGCAGATAGAATTATTAACTCCGATTTTAATGAACTTATCTACTCCCCAATACGCAAAGTACCACGCCCTGCGATTCTAAGCTTTCACGCAGTTGTTGCATTAGCATTTATGTGTGAATTCATGTTAAATATTATTCAAAACCAGGCGCTGCGAATAGAACAAAATAATTACTTTTTAAATCGCTTAAAAGAATCTTTATTTGATTTTAAATTGGGCATAAATGCCATCAACAACCTTGAATACACAGATTTTGGTAATGAATTACTAACAGAATTAAAACTATTTGCTGATTACACAGAGAAATTTTATGCCACAGTCTCTTAATATTTTTTTCATTAAAAGTATTCAAAAAATTCATCGTCCTTTAATCCTAATAAGTACTTTTATATTTTTTATTGTTTATATATCGAGTTATGTATCAATTAAAAATATGCAATATCTAAGTTATTTTAATATTTTAAAGAGTAACTTTATACATTTGGTTGAGATGGGAGATATTTACCAACTTGAAAGAGAAATTTACTCTTTGCGAGAAGGTGCGGGCTTAGCTAAAGTTCAGATTATTATTAATGACGATCACTCAATTGCTAGTAGCGACCCTCGGCTCTCATTTGATGTGCCTGATAAAAAAATATATTATTCAAAATATGACTTGTATTTTATTTTTCCAAAAAAATTCCATTTAAAAACAAAAAATAATACATCAATTATTTTTTCTATTTATGACACCATCAGCATTGGTAATATTCTTTTTCTTATATTGTTGTTCTCCTCTCCAATAATTATCTTGTTTAAATACGGATCTAAAAAATATTCATATATCGTCAAAGATATTATCGATTCGGTTAAAAATATATCTATCTCGGACATTTCGACAAATAAAAAAAGCTTGTTAAAATTTTCGGAAATTATAGATCTAGATGAAAGATTAAATTTTTACTTTAAAGAAAATACTGATCGAATAAACGAACTTCATGCTCTTAAATTAAATTTAGAAGATTTAAAATTTAAAGCACGACTTGCTGATTTATCAACTACTGTCGCTCATGATATTAGGGCTCCTGTTTTTGCATTACAAGCTTGCCTGTCTCATATTGAGGATGGCTCCAAGGTAAAAAATTTAATAGCACGGGCCACTCAAAGAATTCAGGACATCGCAGATAATTTACTTTCTGATTATAAAAAACAAATTGCTGTACAGCAAAACGAATTCATCTCTTTAAACTTACCCTTATTTGAACTTCTCGAAGAGAAAATAATATCTAACCCGTCTATTAAATTTAATATGGATATAAAAGAAAGTATATTTATTATATCAAGTGAGCGAGTCAATTTTGAAAGAGTAATTTCAAATATTTTGCAAAATTCAATCGAAGCCGTTGAACATTCGCACGGAATAATTAATATTTCTTGTACAGAAAATAAGTTGATAGTTTCCGACAATGGTAAGGGTATTAGCGCTGAAAACCTTCAAAAAATATTTTCTAAAGGCTTCACCTTTGGTAAACAAAATGGAACCGGAATTGGGCTTAGCAGTACCAAAGAAGTTATTACGAAAATGGGTGGGGATGTTTCAATTCATTCAGTATTAGGTGTGGGTACAGCCGTAACTATAGCTTTACCCACAGTCGCAGCATCTCACAAATCTTGTTAAAATCAGCGCAATTTATCTTAAAATGAAAACACCTTATACAGAGGCGAGCGAAAAGTGTCACAAGGGACCAAAATCACTTAAATAATCGGTAAACCTTTCACCTAGATAAGTTACATATTACTTAAGCCCCTTATTTATGGCATAAGACTTGTACTAGGTAGAATCGATATGAAAAAACTATTTATTATTTTTACTTTATTATTGCAGTCTTCACTTGGGTTAGCTCAAGACTATTCTAATTTTTTAATTGTTCAAAACCCTCCTAAAAATAACTTTGAGAATAACCTGTTAATTGCAAAGAATATGGCCTTAAAATCCATAGATAACTTTATGTCAAATCCAATAAGTGAATATGATAGCAATAGCGAAGTAAAAGAAACGTTAGATAAGATGTTGGAGGGTTTACATGAAGCAGCCTTAGCTGTTGCGAACCCGACCAGAGGCATTTCTAAATCTTGTATCAAAAATGTTATGTATATTCCTTTTCTTCCTGCATTTCAAAATTCAGTTAGAGTTTGTAATTCATCCGAAAAACTAGATTTAAATCAGTTATACCAAAGCATTATCCATGAATCCTTTCATATATCCGAAGGAAAAAGGAAAATCCCTTATGATCCCTCTAGAGAAGGACTTATTAGAAGTGAAGGTCTTGGAACTGTGTATGAGTTTTCAATTATGAATACTCTACATAGATGCATATATTTAGATTCACCTTACTATCCCGATGATGGTGACAAAAAATCAGAATACCATGATGTAAAATCATTTATAATTTCGGAATACGAAACAAAAAAACCAAAAATATGCCCAGGATATAAAAATAAACAAAATATCGTGGATCTATAATAATCAATTTATATTTAAATATTTCTTAAATAGCTAATAAAGGTTGTTGTATCAAGCTGAAGCAACAATCCCGCAACAATTGCTCTTGAAACCAGCTAAAATCGCTATATCTTGATACAAAATCCTTAAATAAAACAGTCTTAAGTCCGATAAGTTTCTTAACTCTAGCTAAGGGGCTTAAGAATGCATACCTCAGCCTTAAAATTTTTATTTGTTGTATTTGTGACTTTATCTTTCAATGCAGCCAATGCTATTGAAACTGTATGTATACGTGATGAATCTGGGAAAGTTGTTAGCTGTAATAATATTCAATTTAATCAAAATCAAATCGATGATTACGATCTCTGCATAAGAGGCGGTGCCTCTCAAGGTCTAACTGCTAGTGACTGCTTTACAGCTGTAACAAGTCCTGAAGTGGCCGGTGAAGAAGAAGGGAGAGGAAGAGCTGGTCCTGGGGGCGCAAGAGCAAGCGCCAGTGAGGACACCCAAGTACAATGCGAAGACGCCCTCAAAAAAACCAAAAAACAATGCACCGGAGCCGAGTGGTCACAATACAGTGCCGCCGCAATTCAAACCGCGACGACAGTGATGTCTTTGATAAATGCCGGCAAAACAAAAGACGCGTGCGAAGCTGCACAAAAACTAAATGGGTTTGGCGCTCTATCCAACGCAGCTGTTTCTGCTTATTGCTACAAGGCGATTAGCTCTTGTAAAAAAACTTGTGATCCTAAGAAAGACAACCCTGAAGCGGCAGGACAATGTGATGCTTTCAATGAGCACGCAGGCCTCGCAGGCAAGCAAGCCGTTGAAAACGCAACTGCCTACGCAGGTTCCGCAGCGTGTGCAAACGCTGCCGCCGGAAAGTGCATCGGGCAAGAAGCTTATAACGATGAAGAGTGTACGCAATTCTGTATGAAGCCTGGTAGACAGGAACATCCGAAGTGTAAGCTCGCGCTCAACAACTGCAGTAACGCTGCCTACGCTGCTCAAAACGTTCAATACTGTACATGTTTAAGTAATCCACTTTCTCCAAGCTGTCGCGCAAATGCGGGAACTCCCGTTCCAGGATCTGGTAATCCAAGTGGGCTGAATTTAGATGATGATGGAATTGGTGGAGCTGATTACGATTTCAATGGTGTCGATGCTCAAGGTAAAGCCGCAAATACAAATTCAGGTGATGGTGGCGGCGGCGGATTTAACGCTGGTGGTGGCGGAAGTTCTGCTTTCGGTGACAGTGGTGGCGGTGGTTCCGGTGATGAACCTCTCAATAAAGAAATTTTAACAGGTACCGGTGGTGCTGCCGGAGCTGGTGGTGGATTTTTTGGTGGTGGCGGATACGGCGAAGGCAACAGCGCTAAAGGTGGCAGCAAAAGCGGCGAAGACAAAGGCATCGACCTCAGCGCTTTCTTGCCAGGTGGAAAACAAGATCCAACAAGAAATCCTGCAAGTGCCGGATATGGTGATCCTACAATTACAAAAGCCAATGGACTTACAAATTGGCAAAAAGTAACTCGCAAACTGAATGAAAAACGTCCTGAACTAATGCCATAAGGATAATAAAATGAAAAAAATCATTTCAATCTTCGTTCTTACAATCTTCGTTAGTTCGCAATCGTACGCGGGTAATGAAAATATCACGAATGCGGCGGCCACTGCAGCAACTGGAGCCCTGGCGGCTCAAACCATTTCCAATACTACTGTCGGAACAACATGGGTAAAAAAATGTACGAGTGCTTGGCCCTACTGTGCAATGGCAGCTCTGGCTTTTGCGCAAGCAGCGATGTCCCTTAAGGGTGCTAAGGATGCAAAAAAAACCAAAGATGCCTCTGAGTGCGTTGGCGCTTATTGCGGCGGTGGCGATGGTGGAAATCTGAACGGCGGAGGAACTCTTCCTAATACGAATGTTGGAACTTTACCAGGTAATACTGATGATGCACTTTTTGGAAATCTTCAAAATACCATCAATGGAAACTTAGAAAATTTGGCCAACCAAGGTTACACTTACGATGCCAACACCAACTCGGTGAACACACCCAACGGAAGTGTTTCATCATCCTCACTAGGTAGCGATGCCGGATTAAAAAGTTTAGGCTTATCCGATGCAGAAATTAGAGACGCAAGAGCCCTTGCTGCAGATGCTTTAAAAGAAGCTTCCAAGTATGCAGACATGGGTGGTGACTTCGGCGGTGGTGGCGGAAGAAAAACCAAAGCAGGCCCAGGTTACGGGAGCGATGACAAAGCCTTCGATATGAATAAATATCTCGCGGGCCTTATGAACAAAGGCGACGCTCGCGGTGTTGCGGGCTTAGAAAAAAAATACGGATCAGATCAAATTGGTGTTGCTCAAGATAATATTTTTAATATGATTCACAGACGTTACGAAGCAAAAAAACCAAGCCTCAATCCTTAAGTTAATCTCTTCTAAAAATTTGCTGGCGGAGGATTCGAAAGACTCCCCACCACTCCGGCTCCTCCCAATGGCAATTTCTCTGACTTTAAATATTCTTCAGAAACAATTTTTACCGAATAGCCCACTCTTCCCCCGCGTGCGCACATTCCGGGTACAGGAACAGATGGTGGGCTATCAAAACAATTTCCAAAAGATTCTTTGGGAAAATCATAAGAAAATGCACCCGATGGTGCCCATGCCGTCAAAAGATGTTTTGGTTCTTTAATCATCCAGAAATTCATGGTGGGATTTTTTGAAGCAAGTGATCTTGAAATTTCCATTTGCTTAGCTACGTTCACAATCGTCGCAATATTGTAACTACCGATATCTAAGGGAGCAGTCTCTTCATTAAAATAATTTCCCGTTATTCCTTTTTTTGTATAGTTACCAAAGGCATTCACTTCCACCGAATAATAAGTAGCATCAAAAAGATCTGGCGCAATCGCGGCCACTTCTATTTCTCGGATCCATGGAGCTTTGTATCCAAGGCTAGGAATAGATTTATTAATTTCCCCATTTGTGGAATCTGTCTCTGATGCCATGGCTAGTCCATCTTCGTTTGCGGGAGTTCCGCTATAAAAAACTGGATTTAAATAATCACCACTCTTAACCACGGAGGTAATCGATTCTTTAAAGAGAGCAAGAGCGGCCTTGGACACTAAGCCAAGAGGGTCTCCCGGAAATCTTGAATAGTTCGGTATTCCCAACTCCAGCACGCCTGAGGAGGATTGCTCCGGAAGCCCCGTATTGGGATCCAAAGGCAGAGGCGCAAGATTATCTACCTTTTGATTTCCAGAAGAAGAATTTTTTCCTTTGGGCCAAGTTGTATAATACCAAGGACCGATTCTTCCGCCGAAGGGTTTTGCAAAGGCTTTTGCCCTCAATACGATGGGGTCACCAAAAGGTAAATAAGGTTTTCTCGGTTTTGTTTCTGCATAGACACCCACGTAGGCCATCATCCATGGATTTTTCTCGAATCCAAAAATAGAATGATAATCATCTGTAATTTGTTGAGGTTCGTTTCTAAAAAAATCATCGACATCATCTTTACCCAAATCATGCACAGGTCGATTTTCTTGATCTCGACCCGTGATGGGCTTCGCTTCACCTCGACAGACCTTGCCTTTACCATCAAGATCTGTATAATAAATCAATGGATAAATCGGTACTTCATTGAGCCAATCCTGACTCTTGCCTGTAGTTCCTAATGAGTTGAAAAATCGAAATTGATCTTCAGATTCATTCAAAGATTTTAAATTTGCCCTCGTCAAATTGTATTTCAAAACTTTAAGCGTTCCGCCCCTTACGCTGTTCTTTTTAATATCTCGAAATTCATAAGGATTTTCAGACATAGATCTCGCATATTCTCTAATGATGCGCTTGGAGCTTGCGACTTGATTTCTATATGCTTTTATCCATCTGATTGCCAATTCAAAGTTCACTGGCCCCGTTGCCGCACAGTCTGCCTTAGCAATGTCTTTAAGCCTTTTAACTGCGGCACCTATGCCAAAATTGGCAGGGAAGAATGGGTTAACAGTGGGGACACTAGGAAGTTCTGGAATTACAGTTTTGCTGTTATAACATAAATTTTGAATGCTACCCCAGATACCATGATTCACGCAGACAGTCGGTCGCCATTTGGATTTTATTAAGCCGTTTCCATTGGAAACTCCGCCATCAAATGCGGACACATCTTGAAATAAATTTCCTGTATCCAATTGCATCGGATGCTCTTTGTATCCTAAATCCCCGAGAACTCGAATTCTCCAGGCCAAAAGTTTCCACGCTTGTCTGATTTGATAATTCTGATGGGCAATGGCGTTGAGCATTTCGGCCTGGCGTTGGGCTGCATAATAAGCTGCGATATCCACCGAGTTTTGCAGATTGATTTTATCATGAACGATCAAACCCACGTTGACGATCATGGCAAAGAAAACAAATAGCACTTGGAAAATCAGCGCAATAAAAATTGCCATCTGCCCCCGTTCAGATTTTAGGGGCGATACTGGTCCTTGATGTCGTATATGTAAGCGTGTCCGGAGCATTCAAAAATTATGACGTATCCGCTCTCATTTTGCGATACGTGCTAGACTAATAATCGACTAGACTTAGGACCAAGAGGCGTAGCCATTTTCTGGTGAGACTATTACAATAGTAACTTACAAGGAGTTCCACGCTATGAAATCTGCTATCGCATTAATTTTTCTTTTCCTACTTTCGAATAATACCTTTGCCCAAGAGTTTACCGTCGAAAAGCCTGCAAGAGTATTTTCTCATCCACTCGGGGCCTCTCCCGCGGATCAATTGATTGTTACAACACTTACAGACGATGAAAATAGGATTGCTATGCAAGAAGAAGAACGCTCTGAAGATTTATTTGAGCTAGAAGAGCAGATCGCCTCACTTAAATCTACGAACGCTGAAACTCTCGAAAGAATTAACAGATTAAAAGAAGAAAGAAGAATCTACAGAAAAAAAGACGGCTGTATAAATACTCTGGGTTTTGACACAAAAGAAATCTGTGCAGGACCATTCAGTGGAGACACTCCAGCTCTCAAGGAAAATTACAATAGAGCAAGACAAGCCAATGCAGAGTTGGCCAGCGCCAAAGCCGCGAGTGACGCCCTTGAAAGAAGAATTAGAGAGCTTGATAAAAAAGCGAAACCTTTTAGAAAAAAGAAAGAAGAGCTAGCAAGAAGACAAGCAGAAGAAGAGGCGAGACTTAAACGCGCCATAGACAAAAGAGCCCAGCAAGAAGCGGCAGACAGAGCGGCAGAAATTAAGAAAGAAGAAGATCTAAGAAGAGGCCAAGAGCTTCTTAGCGAAAGACATGAAAGAAGACACGCGACAGAAATCTCGGATTTACGTTCTAAAATCAAAAGAAGTGATGTTCAGTCTGCAATGACAGATTTAAAACTCCAACAAAGCCAAATGGCCGAAGCCATTCGCATCATCGAAGATGAATACGATAGATCTTTAATGGGCGCTTATATGCAAAGAAAGTTTGTGGCGCTTCTAGAGTCGGATATTCTTTGTAAAAAGACAGCTGAATGCCAATCTGGAAAGAAAACAAAAGTTTCTAACGAAGAAATACTGAAATTGTTCCCGAATGCACCAGCAACTCCAAAAACCTCATCCTCGAGCGGAGCTTCTGGAAATAAATAATCCGAAATAACTTTCTAAGCAGGCTTCTTTTTTCTCAATTGAGAAATTTCTTTTTCAAGCCTGCTCAGTCTATATTCATAAGTATGCTTACTATCACTTCTGTTCAAAATTTCTTTTAAAAGTCTATTGAGTAAGTTTTGATAAGGAATCCCTGTTTCTTCTGATCTTTTTTTTAACTTAAAAATTGTTTCTTCATCAATATTAACGGTAATTTTGACTTTTTTCACTTTAGCCATTGCAGCTCTAATTTTTCTCGTCCCTTCTTCGTCTATTCTAAGATCTTTCAATTTTGGCATTTTCATATAATTTCCTCATTTTGCGCCACTCTGCACATCCAATAATTCTAATTTTGTCATCTCTTTCTACAAACCATGTTGTTAAAACCCTACCATCTGAAGCCTTGCCTACCCAAAAATATCGATCTTCTTTTTCTGAGTGTTTTATGTCTTTTAATTTTATTCCTTGTTCGTCAGAAAAAATCTCTTCCGCTTCTGAAAACGATATTCCATGTTTTAAGAAATTCTGCTTTTCTTTTTCCTTATCCCATTCAAACTGCATATATTTTACCATACTTATATGGCTTTTACCATATTTTTACTTTAGACCAAATCTATGGCGTTTTATACGAAGACATTTGGTTATGCAAGTGTTTGAAATTAATTCGGATTTCGAACAAAATGGACGTTGCCAAGGTGATTTTCTTCTCTTAGAATTATAGCTGCAACATTTGAAAGGGTCTTCAGAATGAAATTCATATCACTTCTCATCATCACATCTTTCCTCAATCTACAATCATCCCACGCTAAAGTTTTACAAGAAGGTTGGTACCAGATTCTTTCTGGTCAACAGCATGTAGGTTACTTAGTTCAAAGATATGATTTCAACGAATCCAAAAAACAATTTAAATTTACATCCTTCATGAAAACAAATGCCTTGGGCGGTGATGTCACAGAGAGCGTGGACGCTACCGCTTCCGATACTTTTGCTCCCGTTTCTTATCAGTACACAACATTAGTTGGTAAATCGAATAAGTTTATCGATGCTAGTTTCAAGGGCGATTCTATGACTGCTAAAATCACTGAGCGCGGAGAAACCAAAACTCTCCAAGAAAAATTAAAATCAAAAGAAGTTTTTCTTTCTTACTTCCTAGTTTATAAAATTCTTCAGCACAAAACAGGATTGAAGAGCGGACTTTCCCTTGAATACGATGCCATTGCCGAAGAAGATGCAAAAACATCTAAAGGTTATGTCGACGTGAAAGAAATGGAATCCATGAACGGCGTTGAGGCCTTCAAAGTTCTTAATAGATTTAAAGATGTAAAATCCATCAGCCATATCACTCCTATTGGGGAGGTCCTTCAGGTAAAACAACCTGTCACTGGCCTACAATTAAAGGCAGCGACTAGAGAAGAGGCCACAAAAGGATTTCCTTCTTCTGATAAAAGCATCAAAGCTTTATTTGTAACAGTTCCTCCGGACAGTCATTTTAGTAAAAGTGTAACCAGTGCAAAGCCAAAAGAACAAGCGGCGCCGACGGATGGAGAAAAGAAAGTGGAGTTTACCGAACCTTCGACAACTCTTCCGAAGGGAACAACAATTCCTCCAGGAAAAGGCTTGCCTCCTAAGAAACAAATTGAAGAAAATAATTCGGAACAATAATGTTTAACTATTTGCTCAGAAGAATTTTATTAATGATCCCGGTGCTCTTAGGAGTGGCGACGTTGACATTTTTTCTGATCCATTTTGTTCCAGGCGATCCAATTGATATCATGCTCGGTGACCAAGCCTCTAACGTCGACAAAGCAGCGCTTCGCACGGAACTCGGGTTGGACCAACCTCTCGGCGTGCAATACAAAAAATTCTTATTGGGTCTTACAAAATTTGATTTAGGAAAATCTCTTTATAGTAAAAAACCTGTCGCAAGCGAGATCGGCGAAAGACTTCCTGCAACTATGGAACTGGCTTTCGCTGCGGTATTTATTTCTATGTTGATTGGAATTCCACTCGGAGTTCTTGCCTCTATCAAGCAGTATGGATTTTTGGACAACTCTGTTCTTGTTGGTGGACTTTTAGGGATGTCCCTTCCTGGTTTCTGGACAGGTCCAATGATGATTTTAATTTTTTCCATTTACTTAGATATTTTTCCAGTGAGCGGGCGCGGCGGTCTCTTTCATGTGATCTTGCCTGCTGTTTGTTTGGGATTATCTTTAAGCGCCATTCTGATGAGAATGACAAGAGCCTCCATGCTAGAGGTGAATAAAGAAGATTATATTAGAACCGCAATTTCAAAAGGCGTTCCAAAATCTCAAGTGTTATTTAAGCACGCACTGAGGAACGCACTCATCCCCATCATAACTATCGTAGGATTGCAATTCGGTGCTTTATTGACCGGAACAGTTATCACCGAAACAATTTTCGACTGGCCTGGGATTGGCTCTTTATTCTATGAAGGAATTCAGCAAAGAAATTATCCCGTAGTTCAAGGTTGTGTGCTTTTTATTTCGTTCACTTACGTTACGGTAAATCTTCTCACGGATTTGGCTTACGCTATCGCCAATCCTAGAGTGAGGCTCTCATGAATAAAAGCAATTCGCAGAAATTTTTTAATAAAAGAAATATTTTGATTTTTGTAGGCGGATCCATTGTTCTTGTTGTGCTCTTGGTGGCGATCTTTGCTCCATTTATTGCCACTCAAGATCCAAATGTTATGTCTCTTGAGCACCGCTATCAGCCGCCGTCGTCACAACATTTATTTGGCCTAGATCAAGATGGTAGCGATGTGTTTTCAAAAGTTGTTTACGGATCCAGAATCAGTTTCTATGTCGCCATCAGCGTGGTAGCGATTTGTTTATTCATTGGATTGATCGTAGGTTCGCTGGCGGGTTATATCGGAGGAAAAACAGACCAATTCTTTATGAGAATTGTGGATATGCTTTATGCATTTCCAGGATTTTTATTGGCGATCTCCTTAGTTGCAGTACTTGGTCCCTCCATTCACAACTTGATTCTTGCAATGTGTATTACTGGCTGGGCAAGTTACGCAAGGCTTGTAAGAGCCGAAGTGCTTCACTTGAAAGCAAAAGAATACGTGCAATCTGCAAAAGCCTTAGGCGCAAATCCATTTCGCGTTGTGATCCTTCATGTATGGCCAAATCTTGTTGGGCCTATTGTCGTGCAATCATCTTTTGCCATGGCTGGAACTATTATTTCTGAATCCTCTCTTAGTTTTCTAGGACTAGGTGCACCGCCAACTACACCAACGTGGGGCGCGCTACTTAATGCCGGTAGAAAAATTCTTATCGAAGCTCCCCATGTGAGCTTTTTCCCTGGTCTAGCTATTGTGTTATTAGTATTAGGATTCAATTTATTCGGAGATGGCCTACGCGACTACCTTGATCCAAAGAAGAACTAGTGGTCTAATAGAGTAGTAGTACAAAGCGGAACGTAAGTAGGTAAATTATGACGAATATAGTCTCAGATAAAATCGGACAGTTGTTATTCATCGGCCTCAAAGGCACTTCATTAACTGCGGAAGAAAAAAAATTCATCATCGATAACAATATCGGCGGCGTAGTTCTGTTTGGTAGAAATATTTCAACAGATGAATCTTCTCGCCTAGAAAACTTAGTTCAACTTACGACAGAACTTCATTCTCTAAAAAATCAACGTCACGACAAATCTCCTCTCTATGTCGGAATCGATATGGAGGGCGGAAGAGTTGCAAGGCTTAAAAATCCTTTTACAATCTGGCCTCCACTAAAAAAATTAGGCGACCTCGATTCTGCATCAACGGCCTTTATGATGGCCGAGAATATGGGCGAAGAATTAAAAGCTGCCGGGATCAACGTGAACTTTGCACCGAGTGCAGATATTTTAACGAATCCAAAAAACGAAGTGATCGGAGATAGATCTTTGGGTGGCGATGCTGAGCATGTGGCAAAGTTATCCTCGGCGCTAGTTCGTGGTTACATTAAATCAGGAATTATTCCGTGCCCAAAACATTTCCCCGGTCATGGCGATACACTTTTAGACAGTCATACCGATTTACCCATTCAGAAAGAAACTGATCTCGAAACTCTTATGAGTCGAGAAATGCTTCCTTTCAAACGCGCATTGAGAGCGCGTGCGCAGATGATTATGACGGCGCATATATTATTTCCTAAGATCGATGCGGATTGGCCAGCAACTTTATCAAAAATTTTCATCACTGATATCTTGAGAAAAGAATTCAGATACAAAGAACTTATCATTACTGATGACCTCGATATGAAGGCCCTTAGAAATAAATATTCTGTTGAGACCATTGCAACAAGAGCACTCGAAGTTGGCGCCAATATGCTTTTATATTGCAACGAACCCGAAAGCCATGTGCTTGGACTTGAAGCCATCAAAAAAGCCGTTAAAGACAAGAAACTTGCCGAGGCCATCATCGACGAGTCTTACTTGAAGGTTTTAAATAACAAAAAAGACAATCTATCACAATTTACGACGCTTCCTTTAGCAGACGCTAAAAAGATCATTGGAAAAGATGCACACAAAACTGTTGCACAGAATATAAAAGATGGCGTTTTACCAAAAAATATCTCAGACGCATAGACAAGAACTAGGTCTTAGTGTTACCTCTCTTCCCACATGAAAGAGCTACTATTCACCGCTGTCATTCTATTCACTTCGTTTGCTGCTCAAGCTCAAGATGTAGAGAAGCAACCTCAAGAAGTGGTAGAGGCAACTCCCATTGAATCTTTCAGCGGAAAATCTGAGGGTTGGCCCAAGGACAACATTTCACAAGATGTTCTCGATGTTCAGGGCTCATCACTTTACGATGCTCTCAATAAGTATCCAGGTATCCAAACTCAAGGTGAAGCTTCAAGCGGATCGCCCTCCATTAGAATCAGAGGATCCGGTGGAGCTACGCGTACCCTTTTACTTTTCAATGGAACTCCCATCAATGCACAAGATGGCTTAGGTGCAAATCCATTGTTACTTCCCACAGAAATTGTGGATAGTGTGGATATCTTAAAAGGACCTTCTTCGCTTTTTTATGGATCCGATGCCGTCGGTGGAGCGATCAATCTAAAGCCAAGAAAATTCACTTCTCCAACCGTAAGGTTGGGATATGAGTCTACATATAAACCTTCTGTTTTTTTAGGATCACCGCTTTTTCAATCTGAAAAACATTCACTACAAGGAAGCGTTTACCTCGATGAGTCCAAAGGAAACTACAAGTACGACGACCCAACTCTTGGAGAAACAAAAAGAATAGATAACGAACGCGGCAAACAAAGATACTCTCTCATCGGCGAAAATAAATTTTCTAAAACAACTTTTTCTCATCACTTCGTCTACGCAAGAGAAAAGGGCAAAAGCCCTGGGCCGGTTCCCTATGATGCTAGTCAGGTTGTCGATTTCGATAGAAATGCATTCTTAGGTGCTGTTCACGTAAATCAAAAAATCAATTCCCTGTGGAATGCAAACTACAAGCTCAGTCATTCAAGAACAGACAATGACAATACTCAAAATGCGGTAAAAACAAATTACTTTGCCTCCAAAAGCACTCATTCTTTAAGCACGGACTATCAAGTTTCAAATTATGCAAATCTCGAGCTATTTACAGATTTTTCAAGAGATGATTTTGAAAGTCTTTATGTCAACGCAAGCAAACTTCATGACGAACATTTTGAACACGGATTAATTTTAAAAGCGCAAATTTCAGAAAGCGAATATTTATTAGCAGGACTCAGATTTTTTCCAGATCAAAATGAATCTGTTAAAAATATTTTACTGAAGCAAGACAAGAAAGACTATGTCATTTGGGCTTCTTACTCTGAGGGTTTAAGAATTCCTGATTTCACACAAAGACTTTCAAATGCACCATTTATGATCGGGAATCCCAATCTCGATGTAGAAAAATCGAATCAGATTGAAATTGGTGCGGAAACCTTGATTAAAAAAACAAAATTAAAAATTTCTGGATACCAGATCGATTACAAAGAATTTATCCAATACTCTGCGACTCCCTCTCCTTATTCTTTTGAAAACGTCCAAGATGTGACAACCAAGGGAATCGAGCTCCAAGCTTCTACGGATTACAAGATTTATCACGGATTGATTTCTTACTCTATTATGGAGTCTAAGAACGGTTTAAATGACGAAAACATGCCTCTAATTCCTAAAAATCAAGTGTATGTTCTCGTGGGCGCACAACTTGCCGCCTTTATCTTTGAACTGCACAACACCTTCTGGAGTGGATATAAACTCAATAGCACAAATGAGACCGGAAGCTGGTCAACCACAGACCTAACAGTAAGAACATCTGGATTTAATGATTGGAAATTCAAAGCAGGTGTTCTAAATTTGTTTGGTAAAGAGAGAGTATTTACCTATGGCTATCCTGAACCAAAAACCCAATATTTCGTTTTTGCAGAACAGTCTTTTTAGTCTGGTTCTACTTTTTTCTATTCCCTCTCAAGCTGACGAGCTTCGCATTGTGAGCCTTAGTCCTGCAATTACTGAAGTGCTGTTTGATTTAGGTTTACAAAAAAATATTGTTGGCACTTCAAGTTTTTCTAATTATCCAGAAGAAGCAAAAAAAATTCCATCCGTCGGTTCTTATCTCAGTCCTTCCATAGAAAAAATCATAAGGCTAAATCCCACACATGTTCTCGCTTTCAAAGAAGGAGATCCGTCAATTGGAGAATCTTTGGATAAGGCCAAGCTCAACACTATTGTTTTGGAATCACGTTCTCTCGATGATTTTGAAAATATGCTCAAAGAACTTGGCGCTTTATTCAAAGTCGAAAAAAAATCCCAAGAAATAATTTCTCTTTGGAAAACTCAATGGTCGAAACTTGAAAATGTACCAAGATCAAAAGAAAAACTTATGATCCAAGTCGACCAGAGCCCAATATATATTGCCGGCAATGATACTTTTATCTCTAGAGCTTTTGAAAAATGTGGATTTAGAAATACATTTGATAATCTTGATGGCTATAAAAAAATTCAACTCGAAGCCGTAATGAACAGGAAGCCAGAAATCATTCTGGTTGTCGGTATGATCGATCAATCCGGAAACTTTAATACCGTAAAAGAATTTTGGAAAAGCAATCCTGTCACAAAGAATGCAAGAATCATCCAAGGAGATGGAGATATATTGAGTCGCCTCTCGCCAAGGTTCCCAAAAGAAGTTATTAAAATTTGTTCCCAACTGAAACCACTAAAGGCCGCGGAATGATTTATGTCCTAATCGCAGTCTTTAACATTCTGTTGATCGTAATTTCTTTGGCAACGGGCGCGGGGCAGATTTCTTTTACAGAATTATTTTCTTTTCTTGGAAACTCTTTAGATAATGAATCCATTCGATATATTTTTTCCGATTTAAGAGTTCCAAGAACTTTTGCTCTTGTATCCATCGGCTTATCGCTCGGTTATTCTGGAATTATTCTTCAAACTATTTTGGATAATCCCCTTTCTGAACCCTACACGCTTGGACTCTCTGGCGGAGCAACTCTCGGTGCCGTGATTGCCTTGCTCATCGGGATTCAGCCTGTGTGGCTCTCACTCCCTGCTGGTTCGATCATTGGTTGTGTGATTATCACTATTTTTGTTCTTGGTTTTTCTCAAAAAAAATATTTATGGAAATCCAATTCCATGATTTTAGTGGGCGTCATGATTTCTTTATTCTGTGGAGCTTTTGTTACGCTGATTATTTCACTTCTTGAACCCTCAAAGATGCAATTGGCAATTTTTTGGATGATGGGCCAAGTCGGGTCGCCCCGCGATCTCTGGTGGATTTATTTATTCCTGCTCTTCACAGCTGCGCTGATTTATGGACTCTGGAATAAAGTCCATCTCGATAGATTTTTAATCGGCGAAGATCTCGCGGTAAATCTTGGAACCAACACAAAAAAAATTCGCACGCGTTTTATAATTTTGGTTTGCTTACTCACTTCGATCAGTGTTTCTATTGCTGGTCTTGTGGGGTTCGTGGGGCTCGTGGCTCCTCATATCACCTATGCAATTCTTAAAACAAAAAGACACGGCAAAACTCTGGTCGTTGCACCCCTTGTTGGATCAGCATTATTTTTAATTTCTGATATTCTCTCTCGTTTGATGAGTAGGGACATTGAGATCCCTGCTGGAAGCTTAATGGCTCTGATTGGTGCGCCGATTTTAATTTATTTCCTGATCAATGGTTTTAAAAACAAGGCGGTTAAAAATGCTTAGCTTTAAAAACCTTGCCGTAGGATTTGATAAAAATATTCTGGAAGAAATTTCCGGAGAATTAGCCAATGGCTCCATCACTTTCCTCATTGGTCCCAATGGCTCCGGAAAGACCTCTTTACTCAAAACTCTTTCGCAAATAATTCCAGCAAAAAAAGGGATTATTTCCACAGAAGATAATCCTATTTATTTATCCTCTGAGGTGAATCTTCAAGTTGGACTCACAGGAAATGATCTACTTGATCTTTACATGAGCAAGAACTCTAAGTGGTTCAATCTAGATCTCTTAGATTTTTTTGAAGTTAAGGAATTATTAACTTCTCCACTTGAGATTCTCTCTGCCGGGGAAAAACAGCGCATTCTTATTTGTGCGGTACTTTCACACAAATCTTCGATTGTGTTTTTGGATGAACCTCTCAATCACTTGGATTGGAATTTTTCTCTTAAATTAAAAAAAGTTATCAAAAATCAGGCATCTCAAGGTCGAACTTTCCTTATTTCTAATCATGATCTCAACTGGGCACTCGATTTGTCAGAAACTCAGACTTGGGTCTTGTTTAAGAAATCAATATTCCTCAAAAACTCTACCGAATCCGTGCTTAATGATATAAAATTACAAGAAGTCTTTCGAATTAAAACCGAAGTTATCGCTTCTCAGAATAGAAAAGTAATTTCTCTTACAGAATTGTAGGTCATCATGAGCGAACAGAAAAAAATGAGTAATGCAAAGGTAGTGGCTCTAGTTATTTCCATCGGCCTGCACGCTGGTGTTGCTTACTACTTGGGAAGCTTAGCCCTAGATTATGCTTTACCAAAAGGCGAAGTATCTTCTATCGAAATGAATATCGATATGCCTAAAGGCGAAACCACGGAAGTGGCCGTAGTTGAGAAAACTCCCCCACCTCCCGCACCAACTCCGGTAGTTCCGCCAAAACCGAAAGTGATTCCTAAACCTGTCGCTACAAAACCTGAATCCAAACCCCTTCCTAAAGATCTTCCTACGAAAGAACCTGTGGTTGAAGACAAACAGGGAGAAATGCCAGTCGCCACCGAAATTCCTGAAACTCCTCCGCAAGTAGAGCCAATCCCTGAAGAACCGGTTCAAGAAGCGGCGGCAGAACCTACACCTGAAGCTGTTCCCGCTCCGCAAGTCGAACCAACTCCTGTTCCTACACAGGCCGTTGCACCAGCAGAGACACAAGCTACCGGTCCTACAGCTACAGAGCAAGGTTATGGAACTCCTGTGGGCAATCCCGAAGCAACGCTTATTCCTCAAGGATCCAACAAAAGTCACACGTATCCCTACATGGCTAGATTGAGAAAATTAGAAGGTGTTTCGATTGTTCAATACACGGTTTCTCCAACAGGAGATGTGACAGAGACAAAAATTTTGCAAAGCTCTGGGCACTCCGTACTTGATGGTGAAGCGGTAGATGCAATTAAGAAATGGAAGTTTAAACCAATGAGTAGCGAAGTGGTTTATGAAAAAGAAGTTGTCTTTAGATTGAAGGGCGAAGCAGAAGCCGCCCCATCGAAACTGCGCAGATTAGAAAAGTAACAAAGAAACAGCTAAAGCCTATTCTTCTCCGAAAAGAGCTTCTTTAGTCTTAGTTGTACCTTGATTGCGGTTTTTTGCTTTTCTTTTTTGACCCATTTTTGTGTTTCTGTTTTTACGGATCAATTCAAGTCTTTTCGTTTTAGATGCCATGGCTTACCTCGTCCTAATTATCGCCTTTAGTTAATGTAAGGCGTTCAAAGATTGGCCAAGCTATCAAAAGTAGATCCTGAGGTCAACAGAATGACCGTATTCGTCCGTTTCCGCGACGTTTTTTTCAAAGGCATAACCAAAAGATATTTTAGGAGCATTCCAAGCAAGCCCTAAAGTCCAATAATTCTGGTTAATTGGCGCATCCCACTTAGCTCCGGCCCGCAAGGCAATTTGCTTAAAGTACATGTGCTCAATCCCAAACATAACGACCGATTCATCGGACTCGTTGTCCTCCATTTGATAAGTGACGTCCAAAGCTGCTCTGAAAAACTGCATAAAAAGATAGTTTACACCCACCTCAACACCTCTTTTGAGATGCTCAAGGTCCGTAACCAAAAGGTTTGTAAACACCAATCCCAACCCTAAGTTATCCATCGGAGCATAAAGAAATCCAACCTTAGCGTCCCATTCGGTTTCCTCTTTTCCACCTTCGGGAGTATCTGTGTATCTTGCCACATCAATACCAAAAGCCACGTTACCAAAAATCTCTTGGCCCGTAGTTAAATGGATATCTTCCCTTACGCCGTAAGCGCCAGAATTGATATCGCGAGTTTTTAAATACGTGATTGCTAATGGGAACATACTGTCCGTTTGATTTTCAGAAGCATGGATCGCAAAATTTCTTGTCGATCCTTTATCAAGAGTTTGAAAATCTCGGTAAGCCGTTGCGAGATTGTATCCACGGACAGAAACAAAAGAAGCTGGGTTCAAAAAAGCCACTTCGTTTGGAATGACCGCGGCTCTTCCGGTTCCGCCCATAGCTTGAGAAGCCACCCCAGTAAACTGAGTGGACGCAATCGACACTTGAGCTATTAAAAGAAAAAATAGGATCAATAATAACCCGATGGTGGATTTCATTTACGATCCGCACATCTCGCATGAATCAGGATTTTCTAATGAGCACGCTTGTTGAGCTGCTAAAAATTCTGCTTCAGTCATTGCGGTACGTTCTTCTAAAAGTTTTTGCTCTCTAGGAGAAAGTTGTCTTTCAGGAGCTGGCGTCGACATTTGCATGGTCGTTGAAACTGGAATTGCGGCAAAGCCTCCAGCGCCTGCTTCCATAGTCGGCTGGAATCTAACCGCCTCTGTGGCTGGATCCCAAGTTGCCGCCTGTTGCGCTTTCATTGCCAAAAGCTCCATTGCTTGCGCGGGAGTCGTAGAAATTTCTGATTTCTTCGTTTCTTGATCTACCGTGAACTTGATGGCGTCTGCCGCTGGTCTTGACCTTAGGTAATACATCCCTGTTTTCAAACCTCTCTTCCATGCATGGAAATGCATAGAGGTTAATTTTGCAAAATTCGGCTGCTCCATAAAGATATTTAAGCTTTGGCTCTGATCAATGAACGCGCCACGGTCTGCTGCCATATCCAGAATCGTTTTTTGCTTAATTTCCCAAGCTGTTTTGTAAATCAATTTCAGGTGATCTGGAATTTCTGGGATATTTTGGACCGAGCCATTGTGTGAAATGATTTTGTTTTTGATTGCTGGATTCCATTGACCCAACTCGATCAAATCCTTCATCAAATGCTTATTCACGATGGCAAACTCACCGGCAAGAACTCTTCTGGTGTAAATGTTCGAAGTGTAGGGTTCAAAACATTCATTGTTCCCAAGAATTTGCGAAGTGGAGGCCGTAGGCATTGGCGCAACCAAAAGAGAGTTTCTTACGCCCGACTTCTTGATGTTTGCTCTAAGAGTTTCCCAATCCCATCTTGGAGAAGCTTTTACGTTCCACATATCGTGTTGTAAAATTCCTTTAGAGATTGGAGATCCTGGATAAGTTTCATAGTGACCAAGCTCTTGAGCAATTTCATTTGAAGCAGATAGCGCCGCAAAGTAAATCGTTTCAAAAATTTCAGAATTCAATTTTGCCGCTTCTTCAGAATCAAAACCCATTCTCAAAAGAATGAACGTGTCTGCTAAACCTTGAACGCCCAAACCAATCGGTCGGTGTCTGAAATTTGATCTTTTCGCTTCTTCTACTGGATAGTAGTTAAGGTCGATAATTTTGTTTAAGTTTTTTGTAGCAACTCTTGTGACCTCAAAAAGTTTTTTGTGATCGAACTGACCGTTGATCACAAACTTTGGAAGAGCGAGTGAAGCTAGGTTACAAACTGCAACTTCATCAGCAGCCGTGTACTCCATGATTTCAGTGCAAAGATTTGATGATTTGATCGTACCAAGATTTTGTTGGTTCGATTTTCTGTTCGCGCTGTCTTTATAGAGCATGTAGGGCGTTCCAGTTTCTGATTGAGATTCTAAAATCTTGAACCATAACTCTTGAGCCTTAATTGTTTTTCTTGCTCTGCCTTCAGCTTCGTATTTTGTATAAAGCGCCTCGAACTCCTCACCCCAACAGTCAGCAAGACCCGGAGCTTCGTTCGGACAAAAGAGTGACCATGTTCCGTTTTCTTCGACTCTCTTCATGAAAAGATCTGGAGTCCACATAGCGAAGAATAGATCGCGAGCTCTCATTTCTTCTTTACCGTGGTTTTTTCTCAAGTCCAAAAATTCAAAAACATCTGAGTGCCATGGTTCAAGATAAATTGCGAAGGCACCTTTGCGTTTTCCGCCTCCTTGATCCACGTATCTTGCTGTATCGTTAAATACTTTCAGCATCGGTACGATACCGTTAGAAGTTCCGTTGGTTCCTTTGATGTAACTTCCTTGAGCTCTAATGTTATGAACACTCAGTCCAATTCCACCTGCCGATTGAGAAATCACCGCGCATTGTTTTAGAGTATCAAAAATTCCCGGAATAGAATCGTCTTTCATTGTTAATAAGAAACAAGAAGACATTTGAGGCTTAGGCGTTCCCGCATTGAATAGTGTTGGTGTCGCGTGCGTGAACCATTTTTGAGAAAGAAGATTATACGTTTCAATAGCTGCCGGAATATCGGTACCATGAATTCCCACGGACACGCGCATGAGCATGTGTTGCGGTCTTTCTACCACTTGGCCTTTTAATTTTAAAAGGTAAGATCTCTCTAGAGTTTTAAATCCGAAATATTCAAAATCAAAATCTCTATCGTAAATGATCGCTGAATCTAATTTTTCCGCGTTATCCATAACAACTTTATAAACTTCGTCAGAGATAAGCGGAGCCTTTTGACCGTTCTTAGGATCGATATATCTATAAAGATCTTCCACCACTTGGGAGAAAGTCTTCTTGGTATTCTTATGCAAATTCGAAACGGCGATTCTTGCCGCCAAGATCGCGTAATCTGGATGCTTGGTTGTTAAGTAGGCTGCTGTTTCTGCGGCCAAGTTATCGAGTTCTGATGTAGTAACCCCATCATAAACTCCGTTGACAACTTTCATTGCTACTTCGGCTGCATCTACGAAATCTGCATCCAATCCGTAACAAAGTTTTTTGATACGTGAGGTGATTTTATCGAATTGTACAGTTTCTTTTCTGCCATCTCTTTTTAATACGAACATTTAAAACTCCGCTTCTAGTGTAAAGATTTGATCGGCTTTGTCGTTCATGACGCCGGCTTTTTGATAGTCACCCACTCTCTTCTCAAAGAAGTTTGTTTTCCCTTGAAGCGAGATCAACTCCATCCAATCGAAAGGATTTTTTGTGTTATAAAGTTTTGCGTAACCCAGTGACGTCAATGATCTGTCTGCTACGAACTCGATGTATTTAGACATCATATCTGCATTCATTCCAATAAGGTTTACAGGAAGAGCTTCCGTGATGAATTCTTTTTCAATCGCAACGGCATCGCTAATTATTTTGTGAATTGTGTCTTCAGAAAGTTTGTCTTGTAACATGCTATAGAGAAGACATGCAAAATCACAATGTAGCCCTTCATCTCTAGAGATCAATTCATTAGAGAACGTAAGCCCAGGCATTAGTCCGCGCTTCTTTAACCAGAAGATAGAGCAAAAGCTACCCGAGAAGAAAATTCCTTCCACAGCCGCAAACGCCACTAATCTTTCAGCAAAAGAGTTTGTGTTGTTGATCCACTTCAATGCCCAGTCCGCTTTTTTCTTTACCGCAGGTACTGTCTCGAAAGCGTTGAAGAGTTTATCTTTCATTGCAGGATCTTTAATATAAGTATCAATCAATAATGAATAGGTTTCGGAGTGAATGTTCTCCATAGCGATTTGGAATCCGTAGAAACATCTCGCTTCAGGAATTTGCACTTCATTTGAGAATCTCACTGCGAGATTTTCATTTACAATGCCGTCGCTGGCAGCAAAAAACGCTAGCACGTGCGAAATGAAGTGTCGCTCGTTGTCCGTTAATTTTTCCCAGTCATTTTGATCATGACTCAAATCGATTTCCTCAGCGGTCCAAAACGACGCCTCGGCTTTTTTGTACATTTCCCAAACTTCCTTGTGTTTGATTGGGAAGAGAACAAATCTTTGTTTATTTTCTTGTAGTAGAAATTCTGAAGTAGACATCGTCGTTACCTTGCCACTCTCATTCTTTGAAAGTGTTAAATTTTAATTTGTTAATAGAGAGTGATCTCTCGATTGGATCGATCATCAGTCAACGATTCCTGAGCCCCCTCTGAATCGTTGGAACCAATCAAATCACGAAACATGAAATTTGCAATAGCCTTTTAAAAAAAACAATTAAAAATCTAGACAGAGCTCTGGGACCACTACCGCTAGTTTTTGTAATCAATTTCTAATCCCTACAATTCATTCAGAATTTTAAAAACCACTGATTGTTTTGAGAAAAATTTAAGCAAATTTTTTGACAAATAAAATGCAAAGCAAAATAGTTTTAAGCACTTGACAGCCTTTCTTCAAAAAAACTGCTGCTTAAATCCCCAACAAAACTAGACCTAGACTAGACCACTACTGATAGTGAATACGCCGCAACATAACCACTATATCTACTGCCTTATGCCATGTATTTGCGCAAAATTAGCTGAAATGAAAATTTCTGGAGGTTTTTTTATCAACGCCTTTAGAAAATAAAAAAGGCCGCAAGGGCCCTTCTGTATACATAGTAGAAATTAACTCAGTTACAAAAATCGTAAGTTTTGCGCCACACTTCTTGTTCTGATTTACAGGCTGCGAGCGCATAAGATTTTTCGTCTCTCACTTTGTTTTTTGAATCACCGTTAGCAACATCTGCGTTTTCAGTTTTCAATTCTACAAGATCAACAAATGTTCCTGTATTTTCTGTGCCTCTCGCGGTGTAACGACTTTGTTTTCCATTTGAAAAAATCATTACACGATTTTCTTTGTATCCATATTTAAATTGATAAAAGAAAGAAGCACCACTTTGTTTCACCGAGCAGACAGAAATTTCGGTGATGCAGCGACTTTCTACTTTATCTGCTAGAATGTAAGGATGTGCCTGATAACACTTTCCACATTTTTTTCCACCGTGAGCTTGAGCGCTCATCCCGATCATCATCAGCATTACTATAATTAATTTTTTCATTTTATTTCCTTTGTTAAAATTGAATTGAAAAATTGTTAGCATTATATCCTGTCCATATTACCCTCTCTCCAATTATAAATTTTGCATCTGCCGGTATAAATCTCACGTTTATATACTGGAGAGTAGAGCTGTAGGAATAAATTAATTTAAAAAAGGTAACATCCGGACATTTGTTGATTGCTTTATAAAGATCATAGGACAAGTTATCTTTGCTCCATATAGAGTATTGATCTGGGAGCAAATCATACAAATCGTATGCGCCTCTTCTAATTTTTATTCCACATTTTTTTAATCTCCCCATTTTGATGTCTTGGATAAGTGCTGTTGCCGATACATAAGACTCCAAACCAAGAATTTCTCCAATCATTGATACAAATTCTGGGTCATAACTCCACTGGGAACCGTGAACCTCTAATTGTTTTTGCATAATCATTTCTGCATTTACCAACTCAGCATATTGAATCTCTGGTTTAACTATCCAAAGAGCTTCATGAAACAGAATGGCTCCTTGTTCTGCAGGTTTTAATTCAAAAAATGGGGGTAATAAATACGTATCATCAGCAATCGTAATAGCTGCTAATCCTAAACTGTTAGGGCTGGCTTGATCTTTAAAAAGTTTTATGTATTCGGCAATTAGTCTTTCATACGTTCCTTGTTCAAGCTGACTCTTTTCAATCTTAAAATAACGCCTAGTCGGACTTGGCGCTAACGCTTTAATAAACTTTCCAATGTAATTTTTTGTTAAATCTTCATTGCTATAAAACAACGAAACAAGCATGGATAAACCTGGAATTTCCTGTAGGCCTTGAGGAATGCTCAACTTCACCATTTCTATTTTCATTCCCGCAGAACCAAACGTAAGATACATTCCATTACGCTTAATCACTCCCCCGCCGCCACCATCTTGGCCTTTCAATGTGGGTTTTGGTTCCGCTGGCCCTGCGAAGCTTTGAAAGCTTGCGAGCAACATCAATATTAAAATTATTTTCTTCATTTTTACTCCTCTTAGTTACTTTTCTTTTTATTCTTTAAGTTTTTTGTTTTATTTCCCGTGAGCGGGAAAAACCCTAGCTGCAACTGATAGACTTCATCTGGCCGAGGTGAAGCTTCCATCAGTTCACATAGTTTTTTTCTGAACGCTTGAATTTCTTTTTTTGCTTTAAGTATATCTTTCGTATTGATCGCTATCGTAATGCTGGAGTGATCACGAATTGCGTAATCATCCTTTGCTAAGGATTCTAAGGATTTTTCAAGAAGTTGCTTTTGATATCTCTTTTTGGCTTCAGAGGTCTGTTGGGGATTGTAGTGAGTGGTAAAACCATCCGTTTTATCCAACCAAACATTTCCGTTGATTTCTAGAATTCCCACTCTTTGCAATCGATCAAGAGCGATTTTAATTTGATTGGAATTCACGTTGAGTCTTTTGGAAATCCAATTCGCGTCCGGTTTAAAATCCGAAAGTTTCATCAGTTCCAATATCGTGAGGTGGTACCACTCGGATACGATCACAAACATTTCTTGCGAAAGCTGTTTGAATTCGGCGTGCTTAGAATCCTCGGTGTGACCCAATGCTTGTCTTTGATAATTCCAAACTTCTTCCGAAGTGAGGTTTAAAGCAAAGCCAATCTTGCCCATCATCTCGGCCGTCAATGCGCGCTTACCGGATAATATTCCAGATAAGGTCGCAGCACTTACGCCAAGCTGTTTCGCAAAAGCTCTTAATGAGAAGCTAGGATTCTTCCTGATCTTTTCTTCTAAGCCCATTTTAATTTTTAATGTGAAATTTTCTGTTTGCATTTGGAGCAAACTACACAAGGATTTATTTTATTGCCATGTTTTGTGAAACAAAGTGTTTCATGAAAGAAACGCTATGAAAAGTTTATAGAAAGCCTAACCCGGCTCAGCACTCACCGTAAACTCTTCGGTTTCCAAATCTTCAACATTCACTTTGATCATGATGGGCTTACAGCAGACCTGGCAGTCTTCTATATACTCCGTATTTCCCTGACTCAGGTCCAAGAAAGTCGTAAAAAATTCTCCACAATGTGGACATTCAATTTCAGCTGCTGGTTCGAACTGCATTACTTACCTCTTTAAAAAACTCAATTATAGACAAACAAATAAAAGGGGCCCATCTCATCATTTCCAGTTTCTTCTATTTTCCAACCGTGGGATTTATAAAAACGAACTGCCTTATCATTCTTTACTACGCACTTTAAGCTTGCCGGTCTGCCTATAGTCTTTAATGCATATTGCAGAAGGGTTTTCCCGTAGCCTTTGTTTTGATATTTAGAATCTATGTAGAGATGGTGGATAAAATTATCCGCCTTCCAAATAGAAATAAAGCCCGCAATATTATTGCCATCTAGAATAACGTGAATCTCCTCACCCAAAGTATCTGCAAAGAAATCCCTCAACTTGAAAGTCCCATCCGGCATCCAGTTGAAGGTCTCGCTCCTCGAATAAAAATAAATATTCGCAAGCGTTGGAATATCTGTGGTCTCGTATTTCCGTATTTTCATATATATTAATTTTTAATCCAATTTGCAGAATGTGCAAGACTGTTCTTGGGAATGTGTCGTAACCTACTAATGCCAACAAACTTGAAAGGAACGTCTATGGAAGTTCAAGAAATTCATCGAGGTCGCTTAATTGATCATTTGCATTTAGTAGTCAAAGATCTTGGAGCCAGCAAGAAATTCTACGAAGCAATCTTCACCGCATTGAAAATTCCTTGGGGTGGTGATGGAAAAGATTTTTTTTGGGTGGATGAACTTTTTGTTTCAACAAAATCCAGTGAGGCCGCGCAAGGGCATCTCACCGGTCGATCTCACTTTGCTTTTCAAGCACACGACGAAAAAATGGTGCAGGCTTTTCACCAGGCAGGTTTGGCGGCTGGCGGAAAAGACAACGGAAAACCCGGGATTCGACCTTACCATCCAGGATACTACGCCGCTTTTTTGATTGATCCTGATGGGAATAATGTCGAAGCCGTCTTTCACGGAAAAGCCAAAAGAAGTTCTTCTTCCGTTAAAATTAATTTTTGAATCAGTCGCTGTATCTTGCAGCGCCTCTTTTGTCAGATGAAGTTTTCTTTCTAACTTTTACGTAGTTCTTGCCAATTTTTCTTTTGGTTTGCAGGGCCGCGTATTTTTTAAAGCGAGGAAAAAGATTTTCTTCTTCTTCGTCAAGATGGTGCTCAAGAAATTCACAATAAATCTTCATTTGCTCGAGACGACGATCTTTATCCGAAACTTTTTTTAGGCCACGAATCACATTCTCATGCACCCGATGCTCTTCGTAACCTTCCATAGTTGCGTCCTTAAATTTAGGATGGTTCCGAATGAGCGTAAAAAATGTATTTTCTTCGGCCTTCACGTGGGAGTTGACGGATTTTTCTAGTTCTTTAAAGGCTTTCATTTGTTTGGCCGGAGTTGATCTACTGGATTTAACTTGCGCCATCAGTTTGCGCAGTAGACGATGATCGGCCAACAACAGTTTAATGATCCCCAAATGATGTTCTTTGGTTGGACTTAGCGATACTTTTTTAAGTTTGGATTTTTTAGCCATTATTCTTTCTCCATATCCGCAATGACTTCGTTGGCAGCAGAGATCGAAGCCTTCATATCCACCATCAGATTTTCGATATCTTTTTCAATGCGCACGTGTTCCTTCTTAAGAGAGGCAATCGCCTTTGCATTTAGATTGTGCTTTAGAAAAAGAACTTGGTCTTTTAGCTTTGCCAAAACGGGTTTTATTTTTATTTCAGATTTACCAAGATTTGTTTTTAGAAGTGCATATTTCTTTTTTGTAGCACTCAAGGATGCAGAACTCTTTGCTCTTAGATCTGCCGAGGTGATTTCTTTAATTTCTTTATCCCATTCTTCAAAAAGATCCGCGGCGGTGGTGTTGACTCTCTTGATGCTGTCATGAACTTCATTCGCGCGAGATTGCGCATCTTCGTAGGATGAATTTAGATCTTTATATTTGCTTTCTAAATTTCCTCCATCAAAGTTATAAACTTCTTTTAGTTTATCTAAAGCGGATTGCAAAGATTCTTTCGTCTCTTCTTGTCCGTCTTTGGTTTGTTCTAGATATTTTTTAAATAAATCTCTTTTTTCGACGCCAACAATTTCCCAGGCAGAGTACTTAGTGTTTCTAGCCGCCTTTTCAATCGCCGTTTGGCAGCCAAATAAAAATAGCGAACTGATAAGAACGACTTTAAAAAAATGCATAAACTCCCCTTTAACAAAATGATATGGAATGGACTTGGAAAAAATTGGCGCGGTCGGCAGGAGTCGAACCTGCGACCACCAGATTCGTAGTCTGGTACTCTATCCAGCTGAGCTACGACCGCACTCTTGGTAAATTAGAAACGTTAGGAATATAGAGAACTTGCAAATAAATCAAGATATTCATAGATTAACAGGCAGGAGAATCAATTATGATTATAGAAAAGATACCAGAAACATGGAAAAAGTCTCTAGTTGAAGCTCAAGAAACTTTACAGAAATTCTTGGCTGATCCTGAACTGCTTAAAAAATGCGAAGAGTTTTCAAATATTCTGATCAATTCTTTCAAATCTGGAGGAAAACTCCTAACTTGTGGAAATGGGGGCTCACACTGTGACGCTATGCATTTTGCCGAAGAATTCACCGGCAGGTATAGGAAGGATCGTCGCCCTTTAGGAGCTTTAGCTTTGGGCGATGCCAGTCACACAACTTGTGTAAGCAATGATTATGGTTTTGAGTACGTTTTCTCGAGGCAAGTTCAAGGCCTCGGCAGAAAAGGCGATGTTCTCGTCGGCCTTTCAACAAGTGGCAATTCTAAGAATGTGATCTTAGCGGTTCAAGAAGCTAAAAAACTGGGCATTAAAACCGTGGCACTTTTAGGAAAAGACGGTGGTGAACTTAAAGGATTGGCAGATCTATCTATTGTGATCCCCGCTCAAACATCTGATCGTATTCAGGAAATGCATATCAAGATCATTCATACTGTAATTGAAACAGTGGAGCGCGAAATATTCCCTGAAAACTACTGAGTCTGCTAAGAAGGGTTGCTTAGAGCTCTTCGATGTGGCAGAAATAGAGCCCTGGTAATTTGTACTTCAGCAATCTATACGGAAAAGTGGGTGAGTGGCTGAAACCAACAGTTTGCTAAACTGTCGTACGGGGTCAACCCGTACCGAGGGTTCAAATCCCTCCTTTTCCGCCATTTTTTCTTAACTTAATCATTTCAATAATTTGAGAATCAAAATTATTTTGCGTGACCACTAATTAAAAAAATTATTTTCTAATATCGCTTTTCTTTAGTTTACGATGACTTTCAAAAACCGTAAGAATTTCTATCGATGTTTTTTTGATTCTATAAACTAGACGGTAATTTTCAATTATAAGTTCTTTTATGTTTTCTTTATTAAACTCAGGTACAACTCTGCCGCGACCCGGAAGACTTTCCAAGCTTTCGCCAGCATCAAATAACTCTTGTACCCAAGCTTCAGCTCTTTCAAATGAGTCTCTAGAAATATATTCTTTTATTAAAAGTAGGTCTTGGACAGATTTCTCAGTCCATACAATTTTAAAACCACTCATTTCTTTTTAAGGCCCAATTTTTTTTTTGCTTCTTTTGAAGTTAGCACTCTACCATTATCAGCATCTTCTAAGCCCTGATTAACAGACGCCATAAATCTCGCCGTTTCCTGCTCTTGAATGCGATCAAATTCCGCTGGCGACAAAAGCACTCCCGCTGGCTTACCATTTTGTGTGATAAGCAGAGGTTGAGCCGATGAATTAATTTTTTCCAATAATGCTGGAGCCTGATTTTTAAACTCAGCTAGAGTAACTACATCTTGGGATATCTTTATTGCCTTCATAAACACCTCTTTATAGGACTATTATAAGTCTTTTATCGGTCTTTTAAAAGACTTTTTTAACATGTTAAAGCCCGCTTAAGCTAACAGAGCTTTTAATGTCTCAAATTGAGAATTTCGTAACCACAAGGACGCCAAAATAGACTAAAAAAGCAGTTCCAACACTATAACCTACTGTACAACTGTCTACTCCTTTGTATGAACTATTGGGTCTAACATATGTAATTGCAGTAAAGCTTGGTTCAACTACACAATCTCCATGAGCTGCATTTGTTACGATAGTAGCGTCATTTGGCAAAGGGCTTCCGAGCATCAACGTGTAATACTGAGCTCTTTGATCACCGAGCAAATTTTCTGCAAAAGCTGAGCTACCAAAAATAGTAACACCAATAGCAAGACATAAAATCATTTTATTTTTTAGCATAGACATCCAACTCAAAACAAATATCCACAAAATGAAAAATGTGTATATTGTTGAATGAAGTTTGCATAAAGCTTTACCTATATACTGTTGACAAACATTTTCCTCCGATTAGACTTTTTTTAAATTATATTTCCAAAGGGGGAAAAATGAAAATTTTTATGGTTCTATTTGTTTCTTTATTTGCTACGGCAGCGATGAGCTGTCCACCTATCAACTCGAAATTCCAATGCGAGAAAAATCCAGATGATCCATCTGATACCGGCGCTATCTCGGTTGAGAGTGTGCAATCTGGAGCAAACACTTTTTATAAATGGACAGACATGGATACTGGAGAGTCTTCAATGTATCCAACGGATGGACAAAAATACGCGATGGAGAATGGCGGAACATACGTGGGCACATGCGCGGGAAATAACTTCCAAATGATGCTGACAGGAACAGATGCTACGGTTGGACCTTACACTGTAGACATGTACTACACTTTAGATTCTGCCCAAAATCTTTTTAACAAAGGTACAATTCAATTCACGTATCAAGGCCAAAACCATACTGAAGAATTTGAAAATACTTGCACTAAACTTTAATTTTTTAAGTAAGAATTTTTTAAATTAAAAAACAAAAAGGACATTTTATGAATGTCCTTTTTGTCTTTATTTAAGCATCTCTTTGAACTTGGGCCTTACGGCCTATAGATTTTGAGAATCCCTTTACTCTTTGAGCTTCACTTTCATCAAAATGATGTTGATTTCTTACTCCCTGAGAGTCTTTTGATGCCTTGATCATTTTTTTTTGATCTTCTGGAACTTTTTTAATTTCAGATCTCTTTTCGGATCTCTTGGTTTGATTTTTCATTATAAATTACCCCTTTCGGTTCACCATGATACATTTCATGTACTTACAGGATAACAATCAATGAAACTAAAATATTTTTTTGATTATGATTTTTTTATGTACAAATTAACAAAGTAACCATTTACGATCACCAAAAGAGTACTTAAAGCCAACATCCATTTTGCAGGGGTCAAAAACATCAGTGTGTACTCGAGTCCATTGTGAATCTCGGGGAAAATTCTTAAAAGATAATGGATGCTTGATGTCTCTATAAAGTCTGCAATCAAAAGAAGAGCTGGAATAAGGATTAAAGTGGTCGCCAGGTTTTTAAAAAAAGCAAAGTACATTCCAAAAAAGAAAAGCGTGTATGTCGTCATAAACATATAATCAAGGTAATTGATTCTGATATAATTAGCTCTTCCCTCTTCACCCAAAGAAATAAGAAGTGGCTGAATCTCACTCTTTAAATAAAAAAATTTTGAATCCAAAATATCATATTCACCTTTGGTGTAACCAATCGCCACCACAAGAAGAAGGCTGATTCCTCCGAGCACATAAAGCGTTTTATTTTTTGCTAAGATTTCAAAAAATTTCATCTGATCTCTTTGAATTCTGTATACGGTTGCAGTGCTCTGGGAATTTCCACTGAACCATCTTCTCGTTGGTAGTTTTCTAAAATGGCTACCAATGTTCTTCCTACGGCAAGCCCTGATCCATTCAGCGTATGTGCAAACTGAGGCTTATTTGTGCCTGATTTAAATCTAATATTTGCTCTTCTCGCTTGGAAATCTTCGCAGTTTGAACAAGATGAGATCTCACGATAAGAATTCTGACCTGGTAGCCAAACTTCTAGATCGTAAGTCTTAGAGGATCCAAAACCCATATCGCCGGTACAAAGAAGTGATACTCTATACGGAAGCTCTAATCTTTTTAGAATTTCTTCAGCATTCAAAACCATTTTTTCGTGCTCTTCATAAGATCTATCAGGATGAGTGATCTTTACTAACTCGACTTTATTGAATTGATGCTGACGAATAAGGCCTTTCGTATCCTTACCGTAACTGCCCGCTTCAGATCTAAAGCACGGAGTGTATGCCGTTAAATAAATCGGAAGCTTGGCCTCATCTAAAATTTCATCTCTATAATAATTCGTTACAGGAACTTCCGCCGTTGGAATCAAATGGTAATCTGTACCTTGTACGTGAAAGACATCTTCTGTGAACTTAGGAAATTGTCCCGTACCAAAGAAGCTCGCACTATTCGCCATGAACGGAGGATTTGTTTCTTGATAATGATGCTCTTTGGTTTGGATATCTAGCATGAAGTTGATTAAAGCCCTTTCAAGTCTTGCCGCCGCTCCATTCAAAATCGTAAATCTAGCACCTGCAACTTTTGTTGCTCTTTCGAAATCCAAAATTCCTAATTTTTCCCCAATTTCAAAATGCTCTTTTGCTTTAAATGAAAAGACTTTTGGCTCTCCCCATTTTCTGACAATCTTATTGTCAGTTTCCGCTTGACCCACCGGAACATCTTTATGCGCTTTGTTTGGGAGAATGCTGCAAAGTTCTTGAACTTTTTGATCCGCAGCTTCTGCCTCCGCATATAATTTTTTAATTTCATCGCTTAAAGATTTTAAGGACTCAAGCTGTGCGCTTGCATCCTTACCCTCTTTTTTAAGTTTAGCGATTTCTTGAGATTGTTTGTTTTGGTTCGCCTTTTGCGTCTCGGCTTGCGCGATCATTTTCTTTCTTTCCTGATTCAGAGAGAGAAGTTGATCTACGAGCGCAGGGTCACCTTTTCTATTCTTTAAAGATGCTTTATATTCAGCAAGGTAATTGGAATCTGATTTTTCTAGTAATTTAATGTCGATCATATTGTGTAGCCTTGTCTTGTTTGTGCTTGTCGTATTCTTTCTGCTTTATAGCTATCTCATCCGCCAGGAGCAATTAAAATGTACATTTTTAGCAGTAGACCAATTAAAACCAGAATGAAATCCAGCACAATGATTCCAACCCATTTCCAACCTTTTGTGATTTTCAAAAATACAGCTGTTGTTAATACTATTATAAACCAGAAAAGGAATTGTCCATATCCCAAAATCTGCTGTCCCACCAATGTGAGTGTCACACCCAAAAATAAACCTGAAAACAATCTCACCGCAAACAATCCAATATTTTGTGAGTTCTTCTTCAGCGTATGCTGCATGTTTTCTATAAATTCGCCCATCTTAGTTTCCTCCTCCCAATGTCATGATTCTTGATTGCACCTCTGCTCTGTCATCTGCATTGGGCTTTAATTCTAAATACCTTAAATATGCGGAAAGCGCCTGATCACTCAGACCTTGCTTTTCAAAAACTGCGCCTTGTTCTCTGTATATATCTGGGTTACCGCTTTCTTTAGAGGCAGCAACTCTCAACATGCTGGCGGCCGTGTCCAGTTGCCCGGATAATCTGTGGCTCTTCGCTAATTGAATGTACAAGTTAGAGTCATCTGGTCTGAGCTGAACAGCTCTTCTTAATTCATTCGCGGATTGAGAATACTTTTCTTGCGAAAAATAAATATCTGCAAGCAAGATATATGGATCAGCAATTTTAGGATTAATTTTCTTTTCCATTTCTGCGTAATCTGTAGCTTGTTTTGTAAGATTTAATTGTAAAGCCGCTTGACCCGCATAGTAATAGGCTTTCGGATAACGAGGATTTGTTTCGATTACTTTTTGGAAACTCTTCATCGCTTTAGCAGCCGTGGCAGGATTTTTTAAATAAACTTGCCCAATTTGAAATATTGGTTCAGCTCCAGAAGGGTCCAAGCTAGCTGCTCTGAAATATGTTTTCAAAGCTTCGTTCAAATCATTAGCTCTTATGTATGCTTCACCCAAAAGCATTTGCGCCTTCATATGGCTTGGATTGTTATCGATCACTTGTTTTAAAACCGGAATGGCCTCGGAATATCTTTCATCTTTAATTAAAATTAAACCCAAAGATGTCCGGTAATCTAAATTATCTGGGTAAGTATTCACAAGTTGCGCAAGATACTGTTGAGCGGCTCCGATTCCACGTAGACCCAAAAGACTTTCCGCGTAGACCTCTTGAGCTCTAGCATTGTTTGCTTCCAGCGAAATGGCCTTAGCAGAATACTGATAAGCTTTTTCATATTGATTTTGCATCATCAGAGATTCAGATAAAATATTTAATGATTCCACATCACCATCGTAAAGTTTTAATGCATCTCCTGCGTATTTTTCTGCTGTTTTTGCACTTTTTCGTCTTAGCTCGAGTTGAGCAAAGGCTCTCATTAGTTGATAGTTCAGTTTGTTCTCACTTCTTGCCTTGGCTAAGAAATCTGCCGCTGCTTTGAAATCGTATTTCTGAGAATAATAATCAGAAAGTTGAACATATGCTTCCATCAATTTTGGATCGGCTCTCAAAGCTTTTAAACTCCAATCAATCGCGTCTTTAGTTTGATTGAGATTCCACAAGCTTTCTCCAGCCTTCAGTGCCGCCATTGCGTTTTTTGGATTTATTTCAAAAGCTGTTTTAAATTCTGCCTGTGCCGCCAAGTAATTTTTATTTCTTAAGTAGCCCTCTCCCAAAACAATAAGCTGACTGTCTTCTGATTTAATTGTCGCAAGTGCCGCTTCACCACCAAGGCTTATAATTGTGCTTCTAAGTGATGAGTTTCTTGGATCCAGCATAAATGCTTTTTGTGCGTATTCTAAAGCTTTTTCTGGTTGGGTCGAGATATAGAAATTGGTCAGCGCTGTATAGCCCCTCACTAAGATATCATTTGGAACTTTTGATTCATCCATTCCCAATTGAATACGATCCAAACCTTTTGAATTTTTAAATTGCGTTAGCTCAAGAATTCCTAATTCCACTTGAGATTTTGCATGTCCAGGATTTTTATCCAAGATGTCTTTATAAATTTTTGCAGCATTATAATAATCCTGAATATCTGCTCTCATTTGAGCTTCTAAAAAAAATGGCTTTATCCATTGAGGCCATAAACTTTGTGTTTTTTGAACAAACGCTATCGCTGTTGAAGATTGCTTTTCTGATGAAAGAACCTGTGCCTTCATTTCATAAAGAATCGCTGCCGTCGGGTAATCCGACAACAAAGATTGTAAAACTGCATTCATTGCTGAATTTTCTGCCGTTATGCTTGCCTGCACTGCTCTGCAGGTTGCTCCATGAACCCCCAGAGAATTTTCGGCCTGCGCTATCTGAACTAACTTAGTGAGATTTTGTAAGTCTTTAGAATCCTGGAAAGCAAAGGGCCAAAGCTCTCTATACGTTAAACAAAGTAAAGAGATCGCATCTAAATTTTTAGGATTTGATTCAAGCAAACCAACTAAAATTTGTAGAGTTTTATAGTATCCTTTAAAATCATCTTCTTGAAATTCACTTAAACTTTGTTTTAAGAGTTCTTGAGTTTCACTTAAAGAAAGAGGTGATTTCTTTTGCATTGGAAATAGCAAATGAATTTTTCCCTCGTCCAAAGGAACACGGTTTTCAAAACTACTAAAGATAATAAAAATTAAAATGATCGCCACGATTCCGATAACAATGTTTACAATTTTATTGATTTTATATTGTTTCTTCAAAAAACTTACTGATTCTCTTAAATCTATAATTGGCGGTTTAAACTGTGGACCTGTTGAAGTTGTATGCTCGGTCTTTTCTATCTTCTCGGCTTTGTTTTGTCCTGAGCTAACTTTCTTGTCTCTTGTGGGAGCCTCTCGCTGTCCTTCGATAATGACCTTCCCTCTTTTGAGAGGCGCCTCCGGCTGAGGCTGTTCTTCTTGGTCTGAGGTCGAAACTTTATCTATGTATTGAGACATCGTGAGCTCGGCTGAAATATCTTTTTCAGCTATCGTTCTGTGTTCCGTTTTTAGTGCTTCCATGATGACATCATAGAACTCAGGATATTTTGAAATCTCAACCCAACGTTCGGCATTCTTAGGAGTAATTAATTCTTGCCCATCCAAAAAGCCTCTCTCAATAAGATTCATAATCTTATTGGTGGTGAAGGGACCAAAGATTCTTCCCTTTTTATCTTTTAGATTCCACATTGCATCAGTCATGAGTTATGTGTTGCTCCCAAACTTTGCACTCATCTTTTCATCGCTCATAACATGGAGATGAAGATGGAATACGGTTTGACCGCCGTTTTTACCTGTGTTGATAACGCTGCGGTAACCCTTACTCTTGAATCCTTCGGTTTCTGAAATTTGATTTGCTGCCCGAAATAGATCATTTACGATGCTCGTATTCGAATCTTCAAGATGCGCGAGAGACTCTACATGAAACTTTGGAATGACCAAGTAATGCTGCTCAGCCTGTGGATGAATGTCTTTGAACGCAAAAACCTTTTCATTTTCAAAAATTTTTGCTGCTGGAATTTGGCCTTTTATGATTTTACAAAACAGGCAATCGTCTTTGAGCATCGTTCTTCATCCTTGTTGTACGATTCATCTACTTAATTTTTGGTTCCATACTGGAATTGAGCACCAAGATGGAACTGCTAAACAAAAAATTAGGTAACTATTTGATTTATTTACCTAAAAATATTTTTCCATTCTTTCTCTGAAGATTCAAAGTTTCAATTTGGCCATTCTGCTTTGCGTAAATTCCTATCAGTTCGTACACAGAGCTATAAATTTTACTTAGTTCTGGCATCGCTTTTGCTTATTAGAGCCGTGTCAACTCACGGGGAGAATGAAAATGATCAAAATAATTATTTCTGTTTATATCGCGGCAATTCTTTTAATTGCAGGATTCGCAGAAGCGAACCAATTTCCAGTCGCAGAAGCGAAACCTCTTCCTCTTGCTAAACACACAATCTCTACCGACCTGACTGCACTTAACAATCAAAGAATCAGACATGCTACAAAAGTTGGATTAAATATCGCTGACGCAAGATTTGACTCTAGAAGAGAAATTCTAACTCTTTCTGGTAATGTAGCTTCAGAATGCCTAAATACTATTCAGCCTGAATTGAACTTCGATCCAAGATCTAACTCCGTATTGGTTTCTGTCACAGCTGAAAATGCAAATTGCCTTAACGATTCAAGAAATTTTTATGAAATCGTAATCGACATCAAAGCTTTCTTTGCTGAACACACTTTAAATAAAGACGCAATGATCAGTTTCCACATGGATAACTTTACCGGCGGGGACGCCTACTCTTTTAAGTATTTCGCCAAACAACAAATGAAATATTCTTTCGATACAGCTGCGCACGGTACAGTTGAGATTGACCACAGAACTGGAAAGTTCTATTTGATCGGTCGCGGTTCTAAGATCGAAATCATGTCTAGAATCGATCTTCATAATTTTGTAAACAGATTCGTTCAACTTAAAGGACTTGTACCAAGCGCATTCACCATCGGTGAAGAAGCTAGCCCCATCTATTCTCAACTTATCGTTGGTCAATTGACTGTAATGAGATAGTTTTAGCTTAAAAGTAATTATTCTTTTGCGCGGATTGCGTCCGCGCCTAGTTTTTGTAGTTTTTCTTCTAACTTTTCGTAGCCGCGATCAAGATGGTAGACTCTCAAAACTTGAGTTTCTCCCTGAGAAGCAAGACCCGCTAATATGAGAGACGCTGATGCCCTTAAGTCTGTTGCCATAACAGGAGCACCTGTTAATTTTCCTTTTTTTCCTCTGACAATTGCGACTTGAGTTCTTGATGTTATGTCTGCATTCATTCTTACTAATTCTTGAACGTGCATGAATCTGTTTTCAAAAATATTTTCCGAGATGATACTTGTACCCTCTGCTACAGTCATGAGTGCCATAAACTGCGCCTGAAGATCTGTTGCAAATCCTGGATATGGAGTTGTTTGCACATCTACTCCTTTCCATGAAGAACATTTTCTTACAGTAATAAAGTCTTTTCCAGTATCAATTTTAAATCCACTCTCTTTCATTTTTGCGATTAAAGCATCAAGATGAGTTGGAACGCATTTAGTGACTGTCACTTCACCACCTGTGATTGCACCTGCGATAAGTAAAGTTCCTGCCTCGATACGATCTGGAATTACTGTGTGTTCTGCTGCTTTTAATTTTTCTACTCCAGTGATTTTAAGAATGCTTGATCCAATACCCTCGATCTTTGCGCCCATCTTTACCAGATAATTTGCAAGATCGTCCACTTCCGGTTCTTTTGCGGCATTTTCAATTGTAGTTACACCATCTGCAAGAACTGCGGCCATCAATGCATTCTCAGTTCCGCCCACGGTCACACCATCGAATACGATGGTTGCACCTTTTAATTTTTTAGAGCGAGCAATAACATAACCTTCTTGGATTTCAATTTCTGCGCCGAGAGTTTTCATCGCATCCAAATGTTTATCGATGGGACGAGTTCCAATGGCACAACCACCTGGTAAGCTTACAACTGCTTCTCCATATCTTGCCAGGATCGGACCTAAGCAAAGAATCGAAGCTCTCATTTTACGAACAAGCTCATAAGGAGCTTTCTTGATGAGTTCGCCTTTGCATTCAACAATAAAGTTATCGCCTTCCCAGCTTACCTTGGCTCCCAAGTGCTCAAGCAACAGTTGAGTTGAGTTGATATCTTGAAGCTTTGGAACATTTTTAAAAACATGCTTCCCATCTGCGAGGAGTGTAGAAAATAAAAGTGGGAGCGCAGAATTTTTTGCTCCACCTGTGTGTATTTCACCATTGAGCTGCTTTAAACCTTTTACGACGATTTTATCCATGATGTTCCTAGTTGGCCATTTGGCGCGATTATAATGGCGGATTCTGATATCTATAAGGGTGACTTAATTAGAGGTATTTGTCAAAAGGCTCTTTTTTGTGGCGATCACAAAGCGATCATAGCCTGCATAATCTTGAGCCAGCTGGACATTCTCAAAAAATCCACTTTCAGTGACAATTTTTTTTGCTGCCTCGCCTTGTGAAGCTCCAATCTCAAAGATCCACAACCCTTTTTCTCTTAAAACAGATCCTCCAAGGTTAGTCCATTTAGATATTTTTTCTAGACCGCTGTCTTCGCAGTATAAAGCTTCTTGAGGCTCAAATTTCTTAACATTTTTTTCTACGAGCTGGTCATCTTTTGCAATGTAAGGAGGATTTGAAACCACCACATCAAAAAGTCCTGAAAATCCTTTTAGCTTTAGAAATTCAAAATCTTTGTAACTTAAGTGATCTGCATCTTTTTGTAGAATATCAATTTTATCTGAAACTTCTAAGTTCTTAGCATTTTCTCTTGTGGTTTCTACTGCCTTATCAGAAATATCAATGGCTACAACTTTCATTTTGAAAACTTCTTTGAGAAGCGAAATACCAATGCATCCAGATCCACAACCGATGTCTAAAGCCCAAATTTCTTTTTCCATTTTTTCTTCTTCAATCCAATGAAGAATGTATTCCACCAAAAGCTCTGTTTCGGGTCTTGGAATCAAGACTCCCTCTTGAACATAAAAAGTGTAGTTTAAAAAATCTTTTTTATTTGTGATGTAAGAAACGGGTTCACCTTGGATTCTTCGCTCAATCTTTTGTAAACACTCTTGAAGATCTTGCGGCGCCAATTCCTTTTTAGAATGAATATAAAGATCTGTTCGTGGACACTTTAAAACGTCAGCAATAATAACTTCGGCATCAAGTCTTGCTGAAGGACTTTTGTCTTTTAGAAAGTTTGATGCTGTTAAAATTAAATCTTGGATTTTAATACTTACGTTCCTTGAGAATTTTTTAAAGCCTCAGTTTGGTAATGTGTAATGAGTGGCTCGATCATCAGATCAATTCCGCCTTCCATTAAGGTGTCGATTTGGTAAACTGTGTGGTTGATTCTATGATCCGTCACTCTCGACTGAGGGAAGTTATACGTTCTAATGCGCTCTGATCTATCGCCTGTTCCAATTTGCGCAAGTCGCTTATCAGATGCATCTTTGATTTGTTTTTGTTCTTCGGCATCTTGAATTCTGGCTGCCAAGATTTTAATCGCTTTATTTTTATTTTTTAACTGTGATTTTTCATCCTGACAAATTACCACGGTGTTTGTTGGAAGATGGGTAACACGCACTGCCGAGTCTGTGGTATTCACCGACTGACCGCCAGATCCACCTGCTCTGAACACATCAATCTTTAAATCATTGGGATGTATATTGATCTCAACTTCATCCACTTCGGGAAGTACCGCTACGGTGATGGTAGAAGTATGAACACGACCTTGAGTTTCAGTCTTTGGAACTCTTTGCACCCGGTGAACGCCTGATTCATATTTTAGACGGCTAAATACTTTATCTCCGTTAATACTGGCAATAACTTCTTTAAAGCCGCCCACGGGTGATGCAGAAGTCGAAAGGACTTCTACGCTCCATCTATATTTTTGCGCGTAATGCGTGTAGGCTCTGAAAAGTTCCTCTGAGAAAAGAGAGGCCTCGTCACCACCGGCACCAGCTCTAATTTCTAGAATGATATTCTTGTCGTCGTTAGGATCTTTGGGAAGTAAGAGAATTTTTAATTTTGCCGAGAGCTCTTCAACAGATTTTTCCAAAACGGGCAATTCTTCTTTTGCCATTGCTCTAAGATCTGCGTCTTTTTCTGTTTCTAAAATGTTTTTGGCTTCTTTGCGTTCTTGTTCGATCTTTTTGTATTCACGATACACGTCCACAATCTCTTTGAGAGTAGAATACTCTTTCATAATGAGGGCGTACTTTTTATTATCGTTGATTACGTTGGGATCTAAAATCTGCTGGGCTACACCCTCATATTTTTTTTCAACGTCGTCGAGTCTTTTAAACATATGAAGGTTTACCGAATGTTCCTAAATGGAAGTTAGGATTATTTGCTTTTAGAAGAAAAATTAGCGTAACGTTTTTTGAACTTATCTACGCGTCCTTCTGTATCTACAAGTTTTTGTTTTCCTGTGTAGAACGGATGACAGTTGCTGCAAATATCAACACGAAGTTCTTTCTTCGTAGACTTTGTCATGTATGTATTTCCGCAAACGCAAACTACGCTTGAGTCAAAATATTCTGGATGGATTGCTGGTTTCATGGTTTTTCCTTTGTTCATTGCCGGTTTCAATTCGGCATGAGTTGGAGTTTCTCTCATTTTTCTAGAGTAAAATCAAGTTATTGGGAGAATATTTCAGACCTAGACCCCCCCTCTTGTTCCTACACAGAGTTATCCACAGGAAGGCCGGAGCTCTGCGACGATTATTAGTTGTCACAGCGCTTCTTTAAATTTGCCTAATTATTAAGTTATTTCGAGGGTTTACTTTCCGCCCATATTCGCAAGGAACTCTGTATTGGACTTCGTTTCCGAAAGTTTGCCCAAAATAAACTCCATACTATCCACAACGTTCATTGGTGCTAAAACCTTTCTGAGGATCCAGATTCGGTTCAAATCAGCCTTATCTATGAGTAAATCCTCTTTACGAGTACCAGATTTGTTGATGTCCATGCATGGGAAAATACGTTTTTCCATGAGTTTTCTATCCAAGTGGATCTCTGAGTTACCAGTACCTTTGAATTCCTCAAAAATAACTTCATCCATTCTTGAGCCTGTATCGATAAGCGCAGTTGCGATAATTGTTAAGCTTCCGCCCTCTTCGATATTTCTTGCGGCACCAAAGAATCTTTTTGGTTTATGAAGAGCGTTTGAATCTACACCACCAGAAAGAATTTTTCCCGAAGGAGGAACTACCGTGTTGTAAGCTCTTGCTAAGCGGGTAATAGAATCTAGAAGAATAACGACGTCATGTTTGTGCTCAACTAAACGCTTTGCTTTTTCGATGACCATCTCGGCAACTTGAACGTGACGAGTAGGTGGTTCATCAAAAGTGGATGAAACAACTTCGCCCTTCACAGATCTCAACATATCTGTTACTTCCTCTGGTCTTTCATCAATCAGAAGTACGATTAATTTTACCTCTGGGTGATTCGTAGAAATTGCATTCGCAATCTCTTGCATCAAAACTGTTTTACCAGTTCTTGGAGGAGCAACGATCAGTGCTCTTTGGCCTTTTCCAAGTGGAGACATAAGATCAACCACTCTTGTTGTGTAGTTGTTGGGAGCATATTCAAGTTTTAGTCTTTCTTCTGGATAAAGCGGGGTTAAGTTATCGAATAAGATTTTATCTTTCGCTTTTTCAGGAGACTCATGATTGAGAGTTTCTACTTTTTGAAGAGCAAAATATCTTTCGCCGTCTTTTGGCGGACGAACTGTTCCGCTCACAGTGTCACCAGTTCTCAAGCCAATTCTTCTAATTTGTGATGGACTCACATAAATATCATCTGGACCCGGAAGATAGTTGTAATCCGGAGATCTTAAAAATCCGTATCCGTCAGGTAAGATTTCAAGAACACCATGACCGTAGATATCTCCAAATCTTGCTGCGCGTTTTAGAATTTCGAAGATCATATCTTGTCTTCTCATTCCGGCCGCATGAAGGATGTTTAATTTTGTCGCGAGTTCTAATAATTGAGTGATGTTTTTAGTTTTAAGATCTTTAGAGTTAAGTTCTTTTCTTTCCTCTTCAGTTAACTGAATTTGAGTGTCTTCTTGATTTTCGTCGTCGATTCCGTGTCCGTTTTCTACACTATTTCCAGCAGATTCTTCTTCTTGATGTCTGTCTCTATGGAAGTTTTTTCGCTCGTGATCTCTACCGCCGCCTCTGCCAGCGTTGCGATCATTTCTGTTGTTGTCTCTGCGGTGATTATTGTTTCTGCCGCCTTCGTTTCTGTCATTTCTGGTATCGTTTCTGGATTCGTTTCTGTGATTTTCTCGAGGGGCCTTTTCGCTTGGAGCTTCGGCTCTTTGGGGTTCGGCTTTGGCTTCAGGAGTTGCGGCTGACTCTTTTTTAGGTGCAGTTTCTTGTTCTGATGACTCTGGCTTTTTGGCTCTGAATGATTTTTTCTTGGTGCCTTCGTCAGCGTTTTTGTTTTCGTCAGACATTAAATTTATCTCCTTGTAGAGTGAATTGAGAACTTAAAAATTATTTGATTTGAATTTTTATGGTGTGTTAGTTAACCGGCCCAATTGATCGTTATTTAGTTTGGTGGGTATTTGATCTTTTTCTAGATCTTTATATTATAGGTTAGATGCTCTTGAATTCCTCTATTTTCTCCATATTAAAGGTTTTGTCAATGGGGATTTATTTTTTACCTCTAAGTATCTGATACTAAAAGTGAAATTTCTCCATATGAGACAACGATTGCCTCAAAACGAGATTGCTAAAATTACACATAAAAATACCGATATGTCTATATAGCTTGAGGAGTTATTTATGATGGAACCAACCAAAATGCCCGCGAGAAGAATACATTTACAACTCGATATTAACTATAAGAAGTCTTATGCCCGCCAAGATTCGAAAGGCATGCTTTCGAACATCAGTCTGACTGGCGCTTTCTTAAAGACGGACACCGCTAAAGTTCAACTCAACGAAAAAATCGTGCTGTATTTTGAAGTGAGCGGAAGAAGAAGGAAGATTCAGGCCAACGTTGTTTGGAAAAATGAAAATGGTGTTGGACTTGCTTTTATGCCATTCAACAATAGAGATGTGCAATTGATCGATGACTTGATGTATTTCGTAGAATCTTCTCGAGAGAACAGAAGATCTATTCTTGAAACTATTTTCAAGAAGGCAATTTAGAATTGCGGCATTGGATCATCTTTTAGTTCAAACTCTATTCTAGAAAAAAAGGCTCCGTGAGGAGCCTTTTGACTTTTATGCAGCGTGACCCGGAAAGGAAAGCTGGTACTTATTTAATATCCAGCCCAACCTCCTCCATAAGGATACTCTATATTTGCCCAGCCCGATACTCCTGTTTCCCAAGAAATGCGACAGCCATGCTTTTTAGCTAACTCCAATAGTTTTCTTAGCTTTGCTTGTAGCTCATAATATTTTTTTGCATTTGCCATTTCTTCAGCTGGTGTTAAGCGAGGACCAGAACCACTATATAGACCATCTTGAATAGTACCTTCAATCTCGCGCTCCAACCTTTCTAATTCGGCTTCAATTTTAGGGCAAGGATCTTCTTCGTCATCCTTACATTCACCTGTGTCTGGGTCCCACCAACTGTCCCATATCAATTTATCTATAATTTTATCTGTATCTAAAGCTTCCCTTAATAGAGTGCCTCCCTTCCAGCCGTACTCAGCAGCATCAACTAATTTCCCAGCAGGGCCTAGCCATCTCAGAAAACCTGCAGCACGGGAAATACCTGAGGGAATTCTAACTGTACCTGGTGTACCTGTAGGTACAGTGCGAAGAAATACAGGATCATTGGCTGCAGGCGGAAGACCTCTCACTCCATTCGGCACACGATTCGGTGCCGCTTGTAACCCCAAAGGATCCGTAGCCGTCAAAGGATTTGCACCAACATAAGAGTACGTGCTGATACCACCAGCAAGACCGATCGGGTCTGATTGCACGTATCTCCCTGTGCTTGGATCGTAATCTCTGAAGTAGTTATAAACTAATCCCGTGAAACTATCGTGGATCTGACCAGGGAATCTTAAATTAAATTCAAAATGAGTTCCATCTGCATCTGGATCCGTGATCGGTTGCACTTTACCAAACGCTTCGTTCTCTAAAGGGTTCTTCCACACACTTAAGTTTCTAACCGGATCTATCACTGTTCTTGGAGTTCCCAATGCATCCGATTGCACGTAGTAAAGTTTTGCAGTTGAAGTTGTGCCCGTCACAAGTCCCACTGGCATTCCCGCTAACCAAATCATCTGTTTGATCGGACTTCCAGACGAATTGTATTCCCCAAGTAAAGAACCTGAATCTCCGTACACGAAATATGTTTCTCCGCCTGCTGAAGGAGTTCTTTGCACTCTTTCCCCTGAAGCATTGTAAACATACTGAACTGAACCTGTGCTCTTAGTCACAGAGTGAAGTCTATTTGCACTGTTGTAACTCAAACTTAAGATCGCAGGACCTGAAACCGTTGCACTTGTCTTTGTTAAGTTACCCGCTAAATCATAAGCCTTGTACTCTGTACCATCATAAGTGAGACGGTGAGAGTTTGTATCGTAAGCATAATTCTTTGTTAAATAATTATAACTTGATCCATTTGGTACTGCTTCAATCACCGATGTTCTATTTCCTGTCGCATCGTAATTGTATTCCCAAAGTTTTATCTGGCTTGAATTTTCTGCAGATTTTAAGCGATTTAGTCCATCGTACTTATAATCTCTGATTAACCCTGGCGCTTGAAGTTGTGTTAAGTTCCCAACCCCATTGAATGCGTAAGTATAATTGATACCACCAGAAGCCGTGTCTCTAATGATATGTGGTCTATAGTTCAGATCAAAAGTTCTTGTTATTGATCTACCATTCCCATAATCCCATCCTGCGATTGGACCAAACGGATAGTATGTGGCATCTTCAATTAAAACTGCACGAGATCCCGACGTCACTCCCACTTCAGACACTTGGCCTAAAGAGTTGTAAACGTAATCTACAACTAAACCGTCAGGATAAATCATCTGCTCCAGTTGACCGTTTACCTTGTAGATCCAACGTAGAACAAATGTCTTTCCATTTATCTTTTGAACTTTTCTAACTAGATCTCCGTAAGCGTTGTAACAAAGAGCTGTACTACCACTGCCATCTTCAACTTTAGTGAGTTTTCCGATGACGTAACCTTCGCCTCTTTCACACTCTAGCGGCAACTCATCATAAGTGTACGTTATGTCTAAACCTGGCGTTGGTGATTCTGCGTAATCGATAATTCTTGTTCTACCCAAGATATCATAAACATACTGCGTGGTTTTTCCGTTAGCATCTTTTGCTTCAGTCAACTGACCCAAAGAATTATACTTATAATCTGTATTCCCCGTGTCTTTACTTTCTAACTTCGAAGACTTTCCAAATCCATCATACAAATAGTTTGTATCTAAGTTCTTAGGATCTATAACTTTCGTTATACTATTTAAAGCATTATGTTTTTGATTCACTTCTTGCGGCAAAAGGCCCGCAGCATCTTTAATGAATTTTTTAATTCTTCCTAAAGAATCATATTCATTTGTCGACTGTCTGCTCAAAGCATCCGTTGTCGTCTCAAGATTTCCTTCCGAATCATAAGTCATCGTAGCCGTTGCATTTCCACCCAATTGGCTTTGTGCATCTCTTACCGTCATCATCTGACTTAAGCTGTTGTAAGTGAAGGCTAAAGTTTTTCTTGGAATTCCACCAGAATCTTTAATCTCTTCTTTTAATGTCTTTCCATCTGCGTTTAACGTGTAGACGGTTTTATTGCCAAGATTATCTTCCATCGAAGTCAATCTGTCTGCATCATCATAGTTGTACTTTAAATATGTTCCGTCAGGATTATTCACTTGCTTCACTTGGTTCGTCGAAGTGTAAGTCATCGTGGTTGTACGGTCGCCGTCTGAACCTTTTATTTTTATAGCCGACTGTCTTCCTTTGAAGTCATATTCAAATTCTGTCACTACACCATTGTAATTTTTTATGGCCAATATTCTTCCTGAGCCATCATAACTTACGATCTCTGAAATATGGTTGAGTGAGTTTGTGACCTTCCACAAATCTCCTTTACGATATGGACAAGTCGTTGGAGCTGTAGCACAACTTTCTTCATCTGTTTGTCTATAAGTATAAGACGTTGTGTCTCCGCTGCCAGAATTATTCTCTGATAATAGCAAACCCACTATTGGACATGTACCACTTGTCACGTCTGAATCTTCACAGTAAATCTTAGTATTCGTGCGCGTATTATTGTCTAATACATTCGTAAGTGTTTCCGTTAAAACTTGACCACGAGTATTGTACGTCCAACTTGTCTTACTCTGCAGCACGTTGTTGTTATCAAACACTCTCACTTGCGTCGTTAAGTTGCTCGCATTGCGATCCACTTCTCTTCTTCTCTGCTCAGGCGTTCCCACTGCAGAGGTGATAGTTCGATTGTACTCAGTCGGATAAGTAAAGCTTGTCGTAATTCCTCTTCTATCCGTCTCACTCATTACTCTTTTCTGTGAATCATAAAGTCTCGACACACTTCCTGATACACCTGAAGTACTCATGTTAGTAATTGGACGATAAGTTCCTGTACCCATCGTGTAGGTTGTAACTGCACCAGATTCTGTTGTCATCGTTGCTTGGGTATTACTATCATAAGTCACCGATGCCACTTCATTCGGTGGACCAAACACCGTACTAGACGTTGCTCTTCCTTGATTGTCATATTTAAAGTTTGCAAATCTTGTCTCTACTGTTCCTACGATATTTGAAATCCCAGTCAGCTTATGAACTTGCTCCGGATCTCCTACCAACGCTGGCTCTGCATAGTGAT